>DASUDJ010000177.1:0-3419 GCA_036275635.1 Limnobacter sp.
AAGGAAGTGCCCATCGCGCCGGTTTCCAACAAAGACGATTCACACACTGGTCATTCCTGATGCTGAAAACCGTGCAGGCCTGAACGGTTTGCACCTTTAACCGGTTCCTACCCTTATTCACCCTTGGGGCCGATTGAATCCTTTTTTCCACTGTACATCGGTTACCCCTTTCTTGTGATGTATCCACCGGGCGGCCACAAACAGGAAGTCTGACAGGCGGTTCAAATACAGCAACAGATCCTTCGGCAACTCTGCTTTCTGACCCAGGTCGACCAGTACGCGCTCA
The DNA here is from genome assembly GCA_036275635.1 of Limnobacter sp. Taxonomy (GTDB): domain Bacteria; phylum Pseudomonadota; class Gammaproteobacteria; order Burkholderiales; family Burkholderiaceae_B; genus Limnobacter. Next base: position 287 of record DASUDJ010000177.1, read on the forward strand.
GCCCTGCGGCAAACAGTGCGGGCAATGTGGGTGTAGGCTGAGGCCTTGCTGCCACCCGGCAGAATGAATTCCTGCAGGCGGGGCAGGGGCTGGTTGAACTCAGCAATCAGGCCTTCAAGCCGAGCCACAGCCTCTGGAGGAAATACATCGAAGCCAGGCATGCACAGGGCGGCACCCAGGTCAAACAGGTCATGCTGGATGCGGGTCAGTTCCGTGGCCAGTGGTTCCGGCAGTTCTTCAGTCAGTATCAGGCCGATGTGGCTGTTCAGTTCATCCACATCGCCCATGGCATGCACGCGCAGGTCGTTTTTAGGAAGGCGGCTGCCATCGGCCAGGCCGGTGGTGCCGTCATCGCCAGTGCGGGTGGTGATTGAACTGAGTCTGTTGCCCATGAAATTCCGTGATCCGATAAAGTTGAACAAAAAGAGCAGCTTGTGCAGGTGGCCTGTTGAGGCTGGGCTGCTGCAGGCCTATACTTTCAGTTTAACGCAGGGGTCCTGGCAAATGCTTGCCGGGTGAGAAAAACCCTCACACCTGTGCAGATAATGCTGTTTGCAGGAAGCGTTTCAATGGCCCACTCCCCAGTGTCCCAAGGGCGGCCGGTTGGAATCTTCATGCACCGGCACCCACATGATTCACGCCCAAGGGGAGTACACATGAGCGCCAATCCAGATTTCCTCGCCGCCACCGCCAAGGTGGATGAAGCAGCCATCCAGCCGTTGCCCAATTCCAGAAAAGTGTATGTACAGGGTTCACGTCCTGACATCCAGGTGCCGATGCGTGAAATATCCCAGGCCGACACGCCGACATCTTTTGGTGGCGAGAAAAACCCGCCGATTTATGTGTACGACACCTCCGGCATCTACACCGATCCAAATGCGAAAATAGACATCCGTTCCGGTCTGCCTGCCATTCGCAGCAAGTGGATAGAAGAGCGCAACGACACCGACCTCCTGACTGGCCCCAGCTCAGCCTATGGCATTGAACGCCTGAACGATCCCAAGCTGGCAGAACTGCGCTTCAACCTGCAACGCCAGCCCCGCAAGGCCAAGGCGGGCAGAAACGTGACCCAGATGCACTATGCACGCCAGGGCATCATCACGCCGGAAATGGAATATGTGGCCATCCGCGAGAACCTGCGCCGCCAGGAATACATTGAAAGCCTGAAAAGTGCCGGTGGAAAAATCGGCAGCAAGATGGTTGACCTGCTGACCCGCCAGCATCCGGGTGAGTCATTCGGTGCCTCCATTCCCCAGCAGATCACGCCTGAATTCGTGCGGGATGAAATTGCACGTGGCCGAGCCATTATTCCAGCCAACATCAACCACCCTGAAATCGAGCCGATGATCATTGGCCGCAACTTCCTGGTGAAAATCAATGCCAACATCGGCAACTCGGCCGTGTCTTCCTCCATCGGTGAGGAAGTCGAGAAAATGACCTGGTCCATCCGCTGGGGCGGCGACACGGTCATGGACCTGTCGACTGGCAAGCACATTCATGAAACCCGTGAATGGATCCTGCGCAACAGCCCGGTACCCATCGGCACCGTGCCGATTTACCAGGCACTGGAGAAAGTAAACGGCAAGGCAGAAGACCTGACCTGGGAAATTTTCCGCGACACCCTGATCGAGCAAGCCGAGCAGGGCGTGGATTACTTCACAATCCATGCAGGCATTCGCCTGGCCTACGTGCCACTGACTGCCAACCGCATGACGGGTATTGTCTCCCGCGGCGGCTCCATCATGGCCAAGTGGTGCCTGGCCCACCACAAGGAAAGCTTCCTGTACGAGCATTTCGAAGACATCTGCGAAATCATGAAGGCCTATGACGTCAGCTTCTCGCTGGGTGACGGCCTGCGCCCCGGCTCAGTCTGGGATGCGAATGATGAAGCACAGTTGAGCGAACTGCGCACACTGGGTGAACTCACGCAAATCGCCTGGAAACATGACGTGCAGGTGATGATCGAGGGCCCTGGGCATGTACCCATGCAGCTGATCAAGGAAAATATGGACATCCAGTTGAAGGAATGCCATGAAGCCCCGTTTTATACCCTTGGCCCGTTGACCACCGACATTGCCCCTGGCTATGACCACATCACCAGCGGCATTGGTGCAGCGCAGATTGGCTGGTACGGCTGCGCCATGCTGTGTTATGTCACGCCGAAGGAACACCTGGGCCTGCCCAACAAGAAGGATGTGAAAGACGGCATCATCACCTACAAGATTGCCGCCCATGCAGCTGACCTGGCCAAAGGACACCCGGGCGCACAGATTCGCGACAATGCCTTGTCAAAGGCCCGTTTCGAATTCCGCTGGGAAGACCAGTTCAACCTGGGCCTTGATCCAGACACAGCCCGTGAATTCCATGATGAAACCCTGCCCAAGCAGAGCATGAAAGTGGCGCATTTCTGCTCCATGTGCGGCCCGCATTTCTGCTCCATGAAAATCACGCAGGATGTTCGGGAGTATGCAGAAAAGCTGGGTGTTTCTGAAAACGAAGCACTTGGCAAAGGCATGCAGGAAAAATCCATCGAGTTCCTGAAAAGAGGCTCCGAGATTTATCACAAGACCTGATTTTTAAAAGATAAATTGACACCGCCCCCTTGTCTTTGTACGATTGGGCGGTGTTTTTTTATCACAGGAGTATTCGGGCCGTTCCCGACCATTTATGGACAGTTCCAGTTGTCGAAGTTGCTCAAACTTCACTGCGCCTTCCCAGGCAAACCTCTTCAAAGCGTTTTCAGCGCAATTTCCTGCCCAGCTTCCCTCGCCTGAACCTGCCTCAACCGAGATACAATCGGTGAATCCAGTCGACTGCCCAACTTGCGGAGTATCCACATGGAAGTGCTGATTCTGCTGGGTTTGATTTTTACCAACGGCTTGTTTGCCATGTCGGAAATTGCGCTGGTCACCGCCCGCCGCGCCCGCCTGGTGAAGCTGGCTGCCGAAGGCGATAAATCCGCTGCTGTGGCCCTGAAACTGGCTGAAGATCCCACCAAGTTCCTGTCCACTGTGCAAATTGGAATTACGTCAATTGGCGTGCTCAGCGGTATCGTGGGTGAGGCAGTGTTGGCCAAGCCCCTGGCGCTGTGGTTGCAGACCTACGGACTTGATCCGGACACGACTGATGTAGT
>DASUDJ010000178.1:0-4390 GCA_036275635.1 Limnobacter sp.
ACTCCCCCCTGATTTCAAGACCCTTCTCTCTAAGGCTTTGGAGAAACGAGAGCCAAATCGATCGTTTTGAGGTCGATAAAATCCCAAGTTTTTTTCGGGTATTGGGGATTTTAAGAATTTTTTTGTGTAGAGCCTCCCTGACATCCGGATAGGTGTCTAGTAGCGTTTGAAAAACGCCTACTGCACCGTGCCCCCACTGATTAATAACGATTGGTGCACGCCTTTTAAATTGGACTATTCGGGCTCCTGGAATTAGTGCTCGCCAGCCGTAAATTTGGCCGTCAGGATGATCGCGAATGCACCTTTCGGTGATTAATCGATATATCTGTGATTCTGAGATACCGTATTCTTTTCGAATCGCAGCGACTTCGATACCGCTCAGATAGGCCTTGATTGCTTCTTTTCTATTGAGAAATTTATTTAACGTATCTGCCTCTAGTGAGGCCTCGTCAAAACCTGGCCAATTGGTGTAGTCAGCCCAGATGGTGTCACTTAAACCTTTGATATGTCGCATTGACTCCGAAGCCATAACAACCCCTTTGGCAGGACAGTGTTTATTTACTTTACACTTTTAATCTACAACTCGTCTACTTTACAAATGTACTCTCAGAAAAAGATAGCTTACTTATCATGAATATCCAAGTGATCTTTTTATTATCAATCACTTGCATCTAGTCATCTCTTTACAACTTTAATCAAACAGACGCGATTTGTATCTGGCTATTCCCTGGGCGATATTCGCTCAGGGATTTCCAGTAATTCTAGGCTGCCCTGAATCTACCTTTTGATTGAGCCGGTATGAAGATTATCGGGTTTCCTCAGGTTTCTCTCATGCTGCGCCGCTTTTGTCCTGTCTCAATTCCAGTATTTGTGTTTCTGTTGTCCGGTGCCCTGTTTTTCAAACCAGCATGGTCTGCAGAGCGCTGGGTGATCCAGTTCAAGGAAAATTCCAGCGTAGTTCAACGCATGGCTGCCCAGGAGTCTGTCACGAGTCGAAACACGGTTCTTTCGCAGAAGCTTGCCGAGTTGTCCGGAGTGTATCGTCAACCTTTTTCCTTGATCCGTTCATTTGGCGATCGGGGCATGGTGGTCTCTGTTCCCGAGGGCGCGGACTTTGAGCAGGTGCGACAACGCCTGTTGTCCGATCCCGCAATCGAAGCCGTTGACATGGACAGGCGTATTCGGCTTCATGCACAGTCACCTCTTGTCGGTTTGTTGAATGAACTGGACCTGTCTCGGCAGACGCGCACCTGGTTTCACCAGGACGTAACCGCTCAGCCGGCATCCATCAACACGGGTGCCATGTGGAGCAACTTTCATGGCACAGCACCCAGTATTGTTGCCGTGCTTGATACAGGTGTGCTGCCTTCCCACCCAATGCTGATCGGCCATCTGTTGCCTGGTTATGATTTCGTGTCAGATTCCATCATTGCGGCAGATGGTCAACGCACCGGCAATTCAGAGCGTGATGCTGACCCGTCTGATCCAGGTGATGGTGTAACTGCCGCAGATTTGCTTGCTGACCCAGCCTGCGCGGGGTTGAGCAGTTCCAGTTGGCATGGCACCTTTGTTTCCGGCCTTTTGGCTGGTAACCCGGCACCCAGCGAGGGTGTCTTGTCGGTGAACTGGAATGCGGCAATTGTGCCGATCCGGGTATTGGGAAAATGTGGTGGTTTTTCAACTGATCTTGCTGACGGTATTCGCTGGGCGGCTGGTTTGACCGTGCCAGGTGTACCCAACAATCCCTTTCCTGCCCGTGTGATCAATTTAAGCCTTGGAGCCCAAGGCGCCTGCGTGGGTTCAATCGAGGGTTCTGCCATTTCCGCTGCCCGCCAGGCTGGGTCACTCGTGGTGGTTGCTGCAGGAAATGACGGTTCAGGTGTTGATTCACCAGCCAATTGTCCAGGTGCGTTTGGCGTTGCTGCAATCGACCAGGAGGGATTGAAGGCGAGTTACAGCAATTTTGGAGCAACAATCCAGTTGTCTGCGCCTGGTGGAGATGGTGCCTTTCCTATCTGGAGTGCCTCGAACACCGGCATAGCTGGCCCATTGACAAACACTTACCGAACCAAGACCGGAACCAGCTTTTCCTCACCCATGGTGGCCGCGGCAGCATCGCTTTATTTGTCGGTGAATCCCGCTGCTTCAGTCGCCAATGTGGAGTCAGTACTGAAATCCAGCGCGCGTCCTTTCCTGGTGTTGAGCAATCGTCCCGTGTGTTCAACCTCAAATCCAGGGGTTGCCTGCAATTGCACTACTGCACTTTGTGGTGCTGGTATGCTCGACGTGGCTCGCGTGGTCGGCACATTGTCATCTGGCGGTTTTACCAATCTTTTCTCCAACAGCGGCAATGTGCTGCCCCCAGGTTCCACAGGCCGATTTTTTTCCACGGGTTCTACCGATAGCTCGGGACAGGAAGTTACCTCGGTTTCATTCGACATTCTGAATGTGCAAAAGTCGGTTGCAGGTGCACCCGACCCGGTATTGAGTTCCTCTGGCCTGACTGTTGATGTCACCGCACCCGCCGGTGTTGTGGGCTTCGACCTGCGTGCCAGGGTTGCCAGTGGCCGAACCTCGGTGGTGTCTGTCACAGTGGCGGAATCCGGGCCCACCTCCCCTACTCTGCTTGCAGGCTTGCTGTCACCACTGCTTGGAACCAATCCGGGTGAGAATCTTGGTGTTCCTGCAACCTCCGGTGGCGATTCACCTGTTGCTGGTTCCGGCTCTGGTTCTGGTGCAGGCGGCGGTGGAGGAGGAGGAGGCACTGGATTTGCGGGCCTGCTGATGCTCGCGTTTCTTTTGATGTTGCTCAAGCGGAATGCAAGTGGCAGAACAACAGCAAGCAATTGAAGGAAAGCACATAAAGCCCGGGCATTTCGAATTCTGCGATTTCTTCAGGGGCAAAAAACAACGTTAGAAGCAGTGCTCGAAAACATGACATCGCTCAATGATAAAGTTTAGTTGCTGACCAACGGTTCAGCAATTTTGCAGCTTTTTTCATGAGGTGTTCTATGAAAGCTCTTCGCTCATACCCCGGCGTGTTGACGCTGATCGTACTGGCTTCAGCCTTGCTGATTCACGGCTTTGTAGACTATCTGGATTATGAAGTGGCAAGCCCAAGCATCCTGGCGGCCCTTGGATGTATTTTCTCTGCCCTTCTTCTTGTGGCCGTGTATGAAATAAAGGCAGCTCAGGCGAGCCGCAAGCTGACCAGAAGTACCAAGGCCTGAAGACACTGGGCCCGGAAATCACCGGGCCGCCTGTTGTGCTTTTGCCTTGTTCTGGGCGGCAATGACCGCCTGGAGGTTTTTCTGGGTGCTGATTGTCAGGGGATCTGTGGCACCGAGCGAGTCGGCCCTTATGACGTAGGCTTTTCCCAGTGCTGCTTCTGCGGCCTCCAGTTGGCCTGCACGATAAAGAACAACCCCCAGGTTGTTCAGGGACTGGCTGGTTCGGATGTCCCGTGGTCCATATACATTCTGGCGTATCTCGAAAGCGGCCTTGTAATTGGAGCTGGCTTGCTGCAGCAGATCATTTCGCATTTGCAGGGTGCCAAGGAATGTCAGCACCTCTGCGCGAACCGGTTCATTTTTGAATTGTTCAAGCGGATTCATGACATCAGCCAGAATCTGAAACTGGCTCAAGGCCTCCTGTTCCTTACCCATGTCCAATAGGCCGACCGCCTGGTTCATGCGGCTTTCCAGTGTCTTGAGGCTTGTTTTGCCCAGCCGCAGTTCATAAACAATCCTTGCCCGCCTGAAGGCGGTCTCAGCTTCTGCAGGTTTGTTCTGCAGGGAATAGAAAGCGCCCATGGCATCCTGCACCAGTCCTGCAGGCAATGAATACCTTCCGCTCACGGTTTCTACTTTTTCCAGGGTCTTCTTGAACTGATTTTCCGCCTTGTCGACTTCGGTGGATTGGGCATAGGTTTGCCCAATCAGCACCTGAAGGCGAGCCCAGGATTCTGATGCCTTCAGGTCATCCCTGGAGGGTGCAGTGTACTGACTGGCCTCATTCCAGGTTGAGATGGCAGCTTCAATTTCATTCTGCGCCAGGTAAGCTTTTCCAAGGGTTTCAAGAATGCGGACCCGCCGTGCATCCTGCGCAGTGCCAGTCAACTCCAGTCTGCAGGTTTGCACGGTGAGGCCCAGCGCATCTTTTCCAAAACTCATTTCGCATCGGGTTGGGGCGATACCAGCTGAACTGTCTGCAGCCAGGCCCTGATTGGGAACATGCAATGCAAGAATAACAAACAGCAGTGAAAGGAATATGAGCGGCGTCTGCGGACGCAATCCCGATTGCCCAGCCAGAAAATACTTCAAGTTAAACGAGCGTCTCATGTGGTTGTTGTTATTGAAGGGGTTTACTAAAACCATTTCGGATCTTCGAC
>DASUDJ010000179.1:0-4941 GCA_036275635.1 Limnobacter sp.
ATTGCAGTTCACCGCAGTATTGCAGGCACGCAATAAATTCCTTCAGGCCTACAACGACATCATGAACATGCCGGTCTGATCCAACTCTATCCTACAGTCATGAAGGAGTGGTCTGACATACATCCGTCTCCCCATCATTCACCATGGTGTTTCTCAACGAAGGAGAAATGCCATGCAAGATCAATACAAAGATGCCCTTGAACTGATTGAAGCGGACCACAAGAAAGTGAAGTCGCTTTTCAAGGAGTTTGAGTCACTGACTGACCGTTCAAAGGTTTCCAAGAAACGGGTTGCAGACCAGATCTGCCAGGAACTGACCATTCATGCAGAAATGGAAGAAATGATTTTTTACCCTGCAATGCGAGGCGTACCGGGCATGGAAGACCTGCTGGATGAAGCCCTGGTGGAGCATTCCAGCGCCAAGGACCTGATTTCCCAGTTGATGGGCATGGATCCGGAGGGTGAACTGTATGATGCCAAGGTGAAGGTGCTGCAGGAAATGATCGAGCACCATGTCGAGGAGGAAGAGGGCGACATGTTTGCCAAGGCCAAGAAGTCCAAGGTGGACCTGGAGGCACTGGGCGATGAGATGGAAGCCTTCAAGTCCAAGAAAATGGCCAGTGTTTAAGTGGCTTTCATGAAATTTGCATGAAACCTGCGGTGTGGGCATATCCATGACACCCCGCAAAAATCCGGGTTTGCAGGTGAATGATTTGAGCGTGCGGTTTCAGATATGGCACACTCGAAGTCCTGCAACCCGGATTTTTGCACCATGTCAAATCACCCACTTGCAACAGCAGCACCCGCCGCCCTGGCGCGCAACAACCAGTCCAGCCCTGCACATGACCTGTACCTGCTTCCCCGCCTGGCCAACCGCCACGGTTTGATTACAGGCGCGACCGGTACCGGCAAGACCGTGACCCTGCAGGTGATGGCCGAGGCATTCTCCCGCATGGGTACGCCGGTGTTCATGGCAGATGTAAAAGGCGACCTGACCGGTATTTCCCAGCCTGGCAAAACCTCCCCCCGCTTTGAAGAACGACTTGCTGCCACTGGCCTGACTGCCCCGGTGTTCAAGGGCAGCCCGGTTACCCTGTGGGATGTGTTTGGAGAGCAGGGCCACCCGGTTCGGGCCACCATTTCAGACATGGGGCCACTGTTGCTTGGCCGCCTGCTCGGGCTGAACGACACCCAGGAAGGTGTGCTGAACCTGGTGTTCAAAATTGCAGATGACAATGGCCTGTTGCTGCTGGACCTGAAAGACCTGAGGGCCTTGCTGCAATACGTGGGTGAAAACGCAAGGCAGTTCACCACCCAGTACGGCAATATTTCTGCCGCGTCAATTGGTGCCGTGCAACGTGGTTTGCTGGCCCTGGAGGGGCAGGGTGCAGACCGGTTTTTCGGTGAACCGATGCTGAATATTGATGACCTGATGCAGACGGATGGGCAAGGCCAGGGGGTGGTGAACATCCTGGCAGCGAACAGGCTGATGAATTCACCCAAGCTGTATGCCACCTTCCTGTTGTGGCTGCTGTCGGAGCTGTTCGAGAACCTGCCGGAAGTGGGAGACCTCGACAAGCCAAAAATGGTGTTCTTCTTTGACGAGGCACACCTGCTGTTCACTGATGCACCAAGGCCCTTGGTGGAGAAAGTGGAACAGGTGGTCCGCCTGATTCGCTCCAAAGGCGTGGGCGTGTACTTCGTGACACAGAACCCGCTTGATATTCCCGATGCCGTACTCGGTCAGCTGGGGAACCGGGTGCAGCATGCACTTCGCGCCTTTACCCCGCGTGACCAGAAGGCAGTGAAAGTGGCTGCAGAAACCATGCGCCCAAATGCAGGTCTTGATATTGAAGCTGCCATCACTGAATTGGGCGTTGGCGAAGCGCTGGTCAGTTTCCTGGACGAGAAAGGCAGCCCCAGCCCAACCTGCCGAGCCTGGATACACCCACCGGCCAGCCAGTTCGGTCCAGCCACGCCTGAGCAATGCCAGGCGCTGATTTCGAATTCATTGGTGGCTGGCGTCTATGAGCAAACCCTGGACCGGGAATCCGCCTTTGAAATGCTGGCGGCCCGAACTGAACAGGCCCAGGCTACCCCACAAGAGCAGGGCGGCGGCGGTCAGCAGCAGGGTGGGGATGCCGGCGAGCAGAGGAGCGCTTTGAGTGGACTGGGCGACTTGCTGTTTGGCACTGGTGGAACAGGCAGTCGCAAGCGCCAGAGCGTGGCTGAAACCATGGCCCGAAGTGCAGCCCGCAGTATTGGGTCGCAGGTGGGGCGGGAATTGATGCGCGGTATCCTGGGTTCCCTGATGGGCGGTGGCGGCAGACGTCGCTGAAGGTTTGCTGCTCGCCGGGTAGTCGTCAGTCAATCAATCGAATGCAGGCTGGCCCTCTGACGACGCTCGGTGGCCAGCAGAAAACGCTGCAGGCGGCGGTCACCGCCACGTTCCAGTGTTTTCATTTCGCAGCCCAGTTGCACCATGTCGTTATGGAATTGAGAGGGTTTGATGTTCCGCACGATCAGTTCAACCAGCATGCTGCCCCCGCCATCCGGCAGGCTGAGACGAACATCCGGAATGATGTCGCCCAGCATGAATTTACTGGGCACACCAGGCAGGTAAATTCCACAGCCGGCCAGGCTGATGTCCATCAATTCAACCGGACTGGCAGCGGATGGAATTTCCAGTTTCACCTGGGCATTCAATTCATCATCCGCCATCACCCGGAAATAATTCCGCCTTTGCAGCCGAACCATTGTTTTCGGTATGGCAATCCTCAAGGCATCTGCGCCTTGGTACTGGCTTTGCAGGATACCTACACCTGCGAATTGCACCTTCACCCCGTCCGGAAAACTGACCATGATGTAGGGAGTGGATGCAGAGCAGTCGCTGCTCAGCTTCTTGTCATAAGGCGTGCCCAGCCAGATCAAGCCACTGTCCCAGTCGATGTTCAGCACTTCAGTCACGAAATGGACATCGTCCCCGGATTGCAGGTGCACATAGATTTCATGTTCTTCCTGTTCTATGGTATTCCAGAGTTTGCGCAGGGTGGGTGGCGAGTTCAGGCTGAATTCCTGCAACAGGGCGGGATCGCGCTCTGGGGCGATGCTGGTGCTTTGGCTCATCTTGTTCCTTTCTCTCCAAATTCCTTGTTCTCGACTTGATACACCCAGGCCAGCAATTCTGCAATCGCCTGGTACAGGCCTGGGGGAATCTGCTGATCAAGGTCCACATTCATCAGGAGAGACACCAATTCCCGACTTTCATGCACAAAAACCCCAGACTCCTTGGCCTTCTGGATGATCTGCTCCGCAATCAGTCCCCGCCCCTTGGCCACGACCTTGGGTGCGCCGGAGTGCTCCAGGTAAGCCAGCGCAACTGCCTGCTGGGGGCTGAGATCATTCGCCAATTTCATGCCCCACGCCGGTCATGAACTGGCCATGGACCAGTTTCAGTCCCTGGTTGTCCATGGCCTGCCTGAAACTGTGCCAGTGTCGGTCTATGGCCTGCTTGCTGTGGGCTGGACCACTCATCTGCACGTCACACTGCGAACCTATCATGCGCACTCGAACCTGCAGTTCACCCAGATGTGCCATTTCGAGTTTCAGGCGTGCCACCCAGGGTCGGACGCCTTCTTCAGAAGGTTGATTCCCCTCGCGCTTGTCTTCCTCGGTGTCTGGTTCAATTTCTATCTGCACTGGCTGACCCAGCAAGCCGCTGAGCGCCAGGGATATCCGGTTGCTGTCCAGCGTGGCCAGTTGGGCAGTGACCATTTTTACGGATTGATCCAGCGAAGCGGGGTCAACACCTCTCTCTGATATCACCTGGTCGATGCCGAAACGGGCCTGTGGTTCCCTCACGATCTGGTCTGTGCTGCGCTGTCCATTGGCCCACTGCTGCAAATGCGATTCATAAAACAGACCGCTGTTTTCCACAGCGGCACTGACCTGTTCTGCCAGTGCGCCTGCAAGGCTTGAAGCGGAAAGGGTTGTCTGCAACAGCGCCTGGTTCTGCTGAACAAGGGCCCGTGCCTGTGCGGCAGAACCGGCTTGCGAACCTGCACCGGAATTGCCCCCTGTATTGGCCAGTGCGCTGCCATGTGCAGCGGAACCTGCACTGGCTTCACTGCCCTGCAACAAGCCGGAGGGCAGTGTACCGACCCGCTCGCTGAGCTGTTTCAGGCTATTGATCACGGTGGTGGACACCTGTGGGCTGCTGCCCTTGCCAAGGCGCTCAAGCAGGCCGATCAGCCGGGCCGAGCCTGACAGCCTGTCCACAAAGCTGGGTGATTCCTGCACATCCGGATCGTCCCCTGCGGAAGGCAGGGTGGTAATCAGGCTTCGGGTGTCTGCAAGTTTTTTCGTGCCACCGGCGCCGCCAGCGGACAGGTCATCCCCCTGTGCCCGCAGTGCAAAGCTGACAGTCACCATTTCGCCTGCAGTCAGTGAGCGTCCGGGTGGCAGTTTGACCGGAATATTCTGCCCGGCAAACTCCAGTTCCGCTTCATTGCCGGGGCCGCCTTTCACAACCCTCACCAGGGCGGTTTGTCCGGCAAGTTGCTGAGCCTGGGGAAGGGGAAGCTGGCGGCTGAGTATGGCCACAACCGGCGCAATATCGCTTTTTCCGGCGCTGACCCGGTCACCCGGATTGGATTGCAGGACCGAGTTGAGGCTGGGTGGCGAAGATTTAAGCGGTGTCAGTGACATGCTTCACACCCGGTTCCTCAACCTTTCGGCCTAGTTGGAGCCATAGGAGTTGCTGAGCTTCTGCGAATTGCTGGCTGCACGAAGAAACTCTTCCAACTGCTTCAGGCGGGGTTCGGTGATGTTGCGGATTGCGGCATCGTCAGCCAGGATCTTTTTTAGATAGCCGATGTGCTCGCTGCGTTCTTTTTCATTCAGTTCGGTTTGCTGGGCCTGCTTGATGGCCTGGAGTTCATG
>DASUDJ010000180.1:0-3167 GCA_036275635.1 Limnobacter sp.
GAAGCCGAACCGAGCTGATTGCCTGCAGGGGCAACGACCTGCAGGTGCCTGCTGAAGCTGAAATGGTGCTGGAGGGGCATATTTACCCGTACGACCATCCGGTTGCCGTGGCAGCCCGCAAAGGCAGGACTGATGGAGAGGTTCCTGAAATTCGGGAGGGCGTGACGGTGTTGCGTGAACCGCCACCCGTGCCGGCCTACCTGAAGGGCTGGGATTGTGCGCTGGAAGGCCCTTATGGCGACCACACCGGTTATTACAACGAACAGGACTGGTTTCCGGTATTCACCGTAGACCGCATCACACTGAGGAATGATGCCATTTACCATTCCACCTACACGGGAAAACCGCCAGATGAGCCGGCCGTACTGGGCGTCGCGCTGAATGAAGTGTTTGTGCCAATCCTGCAGAAGCAGTTTCCGGAAATTGTCGACTTCTACCTGCCACCGGAAGGCTGCAGCTACCGCATGGCCGTGATTTCAATGAAAAAAGCCTATGCTGGCCATGCGAAGCGGGTGATGATGGGCACATGGAGCTTCCTTCGCCAGTTCATGTACACCAAGTTCATCGTGGTGGTGGATGAGGATGTGAATGCGCGGGACTGGAAAGAAGTGATCTGGGCAATTACCACCCGCATGGACCCTGTGCGCGACACGGTGCTGATCCAGAATACGCCGATTGATTACCTGGATTTCGCCAGCCCGGTCAGCGGGCTGGGTGGAAAGATGGGGCTGGATGCCACCAACAAGTGGCCAGGCGAAACCAACCGGGAATGGGGCAGAAGCATTCAGCCCGATGCGAAGCTTGATGAGCGCCTGCGGGAACTCATGACCCGGTTGAGCCTCTAGGATTGTGATCCAGCCTGGCCTGTCGAGAGGTCGGATCAGGCTGGTGACTCCTTCTCTGCAGCAGGTAAACACCGGCAGCCAGGATAGTGGCCCCAAGGCTGGCCTTGAACAGCACCCGCAGGATGGGGCGACGGAATCGCATGAACAGGGAAGTTGCCACCATGCTGAGCACCGGGTGTTTTTTCCGGCTTTCTTCCCAGAGCTGCCCCCCTGCCCCCACCATGGGACCAAAACCATAGCTTCGGCTATGGCCTATCCAGCCGCCTACATTGCCGAGCAGGTTACGCCAGGTGAACTCCTGCTTCATCAGCTCGATGTGCCCGCCCAGCTCCATGCGCTCAAGCTCGGCCCGCATTCTCAATAATTCCTTTCGGGCTTCAAGCTCGTCAAATTTGCTGGTCATGATTGCCTCCGCATGTCCTGGCGTGTGGCTTCATGCAGGGCATCTTCCTGCAGGCTTTCCATCACCGCCTGTTTGTCCCGGGCCAGTTCAGCCAGTGTAGCTTCGAACAGCGGGGGCTGGGCTGCCAGGGTCTCTTTCAGTTGTGACCAGAAATACACACCCAGCACCGCATAAAAAGCGGCGCAGGCTGCGATTGCAACATGGCGGTAGGATTCCCAGGCCAGGACAATAATCAAGGTACAGACAAACACAGAGGCCAACACCGCAGCCATGGCGGTGAGCAATGACCAGACCACGGTTTTGATCGTGGTTTGCCGAACCTGGGTGATTTCAATCCCCGCCAACTCAAGCCGGGTCTGGCTCATGTTCAGCAGGTTGGCAACCACCCTTTTCAGTGCAGCCTTTGCATTTGGATTCAGCACCTGTCCCCCTTGTCACCGGCTTCTTGCCGAGTTTTATCGACGATTCATCATCAGGCCCAGAACAAAGCCCACAGCCGCCGCAATACCGACTGCCCTCCAGGGATGGTCATGCACATAGTCATCCGTGGCGCGCGCAGCCGCCTTGCTTTTTTCCACAACTGCAGACTGTGCATCCTGCATGGCTTCCTTGGCCTTGCGCAGGCTGGTCATGGCCTTTTCACGAAGTTCGACAGCACGCTCACCTGAAGAAGCCGCAGCAGCTTTCAGCAGGTCTTCAGCATCGCTCAGTACAATTTTCATATCGCTAAACAACTTGTCTTTACTGTCGTCCATCATGACTCCATACTGAAAAAGTAAAAGTAATTGGTCAGTCTAGCAAAAGCTCAACGTTGATTCATTCTGAATTGCAGACAAGCCGCATCATTTTTGGAATGAGTCAGTCCGGTCTGTAAACAAACTCGAGCAGGCTTTCCATGGCGGGCCAGCTTTCCTGCGCACGGGGGCTTTCCACGAAAATACCAATAGCCCACATCTGCCCCCGCCGGTCACGCAGATAGCCACCCACTGAACGCACACCATTCAGGCTGCCGGTTTTCAGGTAGGCAAAGCCATCCAGGTTGGAGACCCGCCGCTGCAGGGTTCCATCCACACCTGCCCTGGGGAAGCTTGCAAGGTAATCGGGAAATTCGGGGCGCTGAGCCATGTAGCGCAGAAACTCAGCCAGGCCCTTTGCATCAACCCGGGTGGTTCGGGACAAACCAGAGCCGTTCTCAAAGAACCAGTCTTGCACACCGATTCCCTGCCCTTTCAGCCAGTCCTTCATTTCCCGGTCGAAGCTTTCGGAATTGCGCGCAACAGCCAGCTCCAGATGGCGCGCCATCACATTGCTTGACCACTTGTTGATCTGCCTTATCAACTCATGCAGTGGTTTGCCCGCATGGGTATACAGGGCCACGGTACCTGCAGGCGTGATGCCCTTCTGGACCTGGCCCCCTTGCCCCTTGCCAAATCGCCCACCCAGTTGGGGCCATATTTCCCTCATCCAGGATTCCCACAGCCAGTCCTGCACGGGAATGCGGATAGGCAGCGTGGCCTGACCACAACGGCGAGGGTAATTGCCCTTCACCGTGACAACCACATTCGGGCCCGCCTTTGCAAAACCAACGGACATGCCGTTTTTCCAGGCCCCGCAGGCGCCTTCCACCAGCCTGACCTCGCTGACAAAGGCCCAGTCACGAGGTGCCTCATCCGGCACAATCCGCACAGCATCCTGGCTGACCTGCAACTCGATTGCCATGGACCCCATATTCAGCAGCAAGGCGTTGGGCTGCGCATGGTATGCACGGTGCGGCGCCTC
This sequence comes from Limnobacter sp., assembly GCA_036275635.1. Lineage (GTDB taxonomy): Bacteria > Pseudomonadota > Gammaproteobacteria > Burkholderiales > Burkholderiaceae_B > Limnobacter. Next base: position 3,028 of record DASUDJ010000180.1, read on the forward strand.
ATCAAATGCCTCTTCAGACAGGCTTGAATTGGCAGGGGGGAAGAGCGAATCATCCAGCACGATGGGCCCGTTGATCACTTCCACTCCTCGGCTCCTCAGTTGCCGAAGGGCGATCCACAGGTCTGAAGTAAGCAGGGAGG
>DASUDJ010000181.1:0-2308 GCA_036275635.1 Limnobacter sp.
TCACCAACATCGGCCCCAGCATCACCTACAAGTTGCGCGACCAGGCCGGGCAGGCACGGGAATTCCATAACTACATGCTGCCGATCAGCCTGGATGGCGGTCGTTATTTTCTGGCTGGTGTACGTGAAACTCCGGCAGACGGTTTCAAATACCTGCGGATTCCGGTGGATGAAAACGGGCAGATGGAAGGTTTCATGCGCCTGCGCGCAGCCCTGCAAAATGAGGGTGTGAGGCAGGCGGCAGCAAGGCAGTTCGCGAATCAGGCCTTTGGTGACCGGCCTGATTCCGCGCAGCTGGTGGCCAGTGTGGCCGATAGCGCACAACGAGCACTGGAGCGCTTTGCCGGTACCGAAGGCGGATTGGCTGGCTTGCCTGCAATAGCCCAGTTCATTGAAACCACCGTGCCAGAAGCTGAGCGTGAAAAAGCCAGTGATGTAATCATCCGTCTGCTGCAGGGTGCCATGTGGGAGGTTTACCAGTTGTCGCGCACTGGTGCTGGTTTGCCTGCTGCCGTTCCTGATGAAATGCATGGCCGGTTTGTGCAGGATGCGCAGATTGCCATGTCCGACCTGTCACTGTATGGCGCACCGGTGATGTTCCAGTTGGACCAGTTCGACGAGGTGAAGGCCAGCGTGTTCCAGCTGGCAAAGGCCCCTGGTCAGTGGATTGTTTACCTGGGTTGCCTGTTCCTGTGCATCGGAGTATTTTCCATGTTCTACATCCGGGAGCGCAGGGCCTTCTTCTGGGTAACGCCTGCAGCTGAAGGTTCGAAGGTGATGATGGGCATGTCCACCACCCGACGCACCATGGATTTCGAAAAAGAGTACGAGCAGTTTGTCAATGAATTGAACAGCAGGGCCAGCAGCAAACCAGGCCCTGCGGGAGAAGCAGCATGAGTTCAACCTGGGTCAACCAGACACCCACCGGTGAAAAAGCCGCATTGCCCACCCGGAAAGCGGGCTGGTTTTCAAAGAGTTTTCACTGGAGCGATTTCGCTTTCGCAGCCCTGCTGCTGGCTGCAGCCGGCTATGCCTCGCAACAGTACCACAGCTTCATGGATGTGTATGAAATCAGCATACTCTGGAGCTGCGTGCCCGTAACAGCCTACATGGCCTATCGCTGGGGTTCGCTGAAAACCCTGATCCTGGCGGTGGCAGGCCTGAGCCTGTTCTCGATTTCCCTGTATGGTGGCGACCTTGCGGCGGCAGAACAACGATTCTTCCTGAAGTACCTGCTGTCCAGCCAGTCGGCCATCCTGTGGATGGGTGTGATGTTTGTGGTGGCCACGGCCGCCTACTGGATTGGCCTGGTGGGCCGCTCGCCAACAGCCAGCTTTGTGGGCACTGCATTGACCTGGGGTGGTGTTGTGCTGGGTTTTGCCGGCATGTTCATCCGCTGGTATGAAAGCTACCTGATTGGGCCGGATGTGGGCCACATTCCCGTGTCCAACCTGTATGAAGTGTTTGTGCTGTTTGCACTGATTACAGCCATGTATTACCTGTTTTATGAGCAGGTGTACAAGACCAGGCAGCTGGGTGCATTCGTGATGCTGGTGGTAGTGGCAGCCGTGGGCTTTCTGGCCTGGTATGGCGTGGAAAGGCAGGCTTATGCCATTCAGCCACTGGTGCCCGCCCTGCAAAGCTGGTGGATGAAAATCCACGTGCCCGCCAACTTCATCGGCTACGGCACTTTCTCGCTGGCTGCAATGGTTGCGTTTGCCTACCTGCTGAAAGTGTATGCCCATGCGCCCAGTGTGAAGGCGCTGATTCCGACCGGTGTGCTGGGCGTGCTGATGTTCCTGGAGCCGCTGGTGTTCCGCAGTGGCGGCATTACCGTGTACTGGGCCCTGTATTTCGGCATTGGCTGCGTGATCGTGGGGGCAATCCTGATGGCCCGCAAGCGGATTGCAGATGCCCTGCCGCCACTGGAAGTGCTGGATGATGTGATGTACAAGTCCATTGCGGTGGGCTTTGCATTTTTCACCGTGGCCACCATCCTGGGCGCACTGTGGGCTGCCGAGGCCTGGGGTGCCTACTGGCAATGGGATCCCAAGGAAACCTGGGCGCTGGTGGTCTGGCTGAACTATGCAGCCTGGCTGCACATGCGCCTGGTGAAAGGCCTGCGGGGCGTGGTTGCTTCCTATTGGGCCCTGGTGGGCCTGCTGGTGACCGGCTTTGCCTTCCTGGGTGTGAACATGTTCCTGTCAGGCCTGCATTCCTACGGCGAGTTGTAAGCTTCGACACGGTTCCGGTGTGCTTTTTCAAGCACCGGATACAGCAGGCAAAAAAAGCCCCGGTCATAGAGCCGG
>DASUDJ010000182.1:0-4714 GCA_036275635.1 Limnobacter sp.
TGCACCGTAACCCCAGGTGTTGGCCACACCAGCCACCGTGGTGGAGTGACAGATACGCGCCTGGTGATCGCAGTTGTTGGTTCCCCACAGGGACACCCACTTGCGCAGCAGGTAAGCCTGCTCATTGCTGTGCTTGGAAGACCCAATGAAGAACAGGGAATCGGGGCCATTGGCCTCGCGCAGGGCCATCATTTTTTTGCTGACGGCTTCAAGGGCTTCATCCCAGGTGATTTTCTGGTACTTGCCGTTCACCAGTTTCATCGGGTACTTCAGGCGGTGTTCGCCGTGGCCGTGCTCACGCAGTGCTGCGCCTTTTGCACAGTGCGCACCCAGGTTGATCGGGCTATCGAACACGGGGTTCTGGCGAACCCACACGCCGTTCTGTACGACTGCATCAGTGGCGCATCCTACTGAACAGTGCGAGCAGATGGTACGCTTGATTTCAATATTGCCGCTTCCGGCAGCACCTTCCGCTTTCGCTTCAGCCTTGCGCACCATGCCGAATGGCAGGCTGCCAGCTACCGCGCCGGCACCCACACCAATACCCGAGCGCTTCAGGAAAGCGCGGCGGTCCATTGTAGCGCCAAGGCGAGAACCAATCTTGTTCAACAGGCTGTGGTTGTGATTGGGAATCACCTTCGCCACTGTCTTGTCTTCTCGTTTCTTCAACATCCCCGTCTCCTTGAATTACACCAGCAAGGTTCTGTAATAGGTTTTCACATGCTCTGAAAGCTGGTAACCCTTCGATTTCTGTTCAGTGCCTGTTTGAGAGGCCTGCTCCGCCACTTCGGGTTGCTTGCTGATAACCAGCGCAGCACCCGCAGCAGCAACACCCGCACCTGCGCCCACCAGGAATTGGCGTCTTGCAAGTTTGGGCTGGTCCTGGTTTTTCATTTTTTTGGTCATTTCATCACCTCCAATCAAACGGCACTTTCAAAATCGAAAGACTGTGTTTCAACATCAAAAAACACGCGGGCAAGGCGACCCACTGTTTTATAAAAATCGGTGTTCGCAGCGGCCTCAATGTCGTCCACCATGCGGTCGTACCAAGTGGCAATATGGGCATGGAAGAAGGCACGCTGCTCGGAAAACGGCACGGGCGGGTCGTCCGCAAGAATCAGGTAGCGCATCACTTCGCACAGGAATGCGATGTGGTCTTCAGTTTCAACCAGCGCCTCATCCCGGGTGAGGCCGAATTTCGCCAGGTCGTCCCGCAGCAGCACCAGTGGCTTCTCATTCAGAAAACCGGACATGTGATAGGAGCCATACAGCATCACGTCTGGCCGGCCCACGCCAATGAAGTTGTCCACGAATTCCTGGTTGATCTGCCTGCTGTCAAACTGGCTGACCACGCGAAGCAGTTCTGAAAACTCGAAGCCCAGTGGCGTGGTTATGTCCAGGCTGGCCTTGTCGATATCACGAAATTTCGCAAGGAATTCATCAGTGACATTGCCGGAGAACAGTTGGGAAAGCAGGCCGTAGAAATCGGCACGGGCCCAGTCTTCACCTGCTAGCAGATCATCCTGCTGGGGCACAGTGGTGCTCATTTCTTCACCTCGAAAATTGTCATTTCATCCTTTGCGCTGTACATGTCGGAAACCCGGCAATCGCCACACATTTTCAGGCGCTCCGCATTGCGGGCAAACATGCTGTGGGCGCTCAGCTTGGTGAACATGTTTTCAATCATGTGCTTCGTGCCAAATGCCTTGCCACAGCTGATGCAGTGGAAAGGCTGGGATTCATTCAGCACACGCCTTTCACGGGCCGCTGCACCCAGCAACAGTTGCGGCACCAGTTCAATTGCGTTTTCCGGGCAGGTTTCAGCACACAAACCACACTGCACACAGTTGCGTTCAATAAAACGAAGTTGTGGCTTCTCGGGATTGTCAATCAGTGCCGAGGCTGGACAGGCGCTGGTGCAGCTCATGCACAAAGTGCACTTGTCCTTGTTCACCAGCACGGCACCAAAGGGAGCGGCGTTGCTCAGCGCAACTGGCTTTTCAATGTTGAATGCATGATGCTGCTGGGCGTGCGCCGCCAGGTGATCCAGCGCAAATTCCATGCGGGTGCGCTTGTTGGCTGACATCTCGAAACTGGCTGGCACAATGCCCGTGGCACTCAGGCTGCTGGCTTCAAACAGCTCTGCAGACTGGCCGGCATTCAGCAAGCGAATGCGGGGTTGATAGCCCATCACCTGCAGCAGTTCATTCACCCAGCCCACCTGGGCAGCCAGGGATTCTGCATAGTGATTCGCTTCGCTGGCCGATTGCATCAGGGTGATTCGATCCGCACCAAACGCCAGTGCGGACAGCCACAGGTCAGGCCCCACGCTGGCGCTGTGATTCAACTCGATAGGCAGCAGGCTGAAATCGCTTGCAGGCATGCGTTCGGCTTTCACGCCGCTTGCTGAACGTGCGGCTTCCAGCCAGTTGTGATCAAACCCAGGACCGTGGAAAACCACTTCCAGTTTCCTGCCACTGTTGGCACGGAATGCCTTCACCGCAGTTTTCAGTGCCCTGCCCTGGATGGTGGCCGGGCTGAGTGCGAACTGGATTGCGCCTGTTGGGCACACGGTGGTGCAGGCACCGCAACCCAGGCACAGGTGCGGATTCACTTCGATTTTTTCGCCTGCAGATGAAATTGCCTTCGTGCTGCAGGAATCAATACAGTTGGTGCAACCTTCCTTGCTGGATCGGCTGTGTGCACACAGGCTGCTTTTGTATTCAAAGAATTTCGGCTTCTCGAATTCACCCACAGTTTGAACTGCATCCAGCATGGCCTGCATCAGTAATTGTTCGCTGTCACCCACGTGCCAGTAACCCAGTGGCGCCTGCCGATCAGCAAACAGGCCTGGCAGGGTGCAGTCGATCACCATGTCATATTCACGGCTTGTGACCTGGTTCAAATCCGAGAATGAAATTGCATTGAACCCGCCACAGGCTTTCATGCAGGCACCAGTCCTGTCACAACTGTTCAAGTCAATCGCGAAGGAATCCTTCGACACTGAACCGGTGGGGCAGGCATCCACGCAGGCACCACAGCGGGTGCACAATTCCATGTCCACGGGGTTGGTTTTGCGGGTTTGAAGCTTGAATGCGCCCAGGTAACCTTCAGCAGAATCAACTGTCAAAGCCAGCACGTTCAGCTTGCGCTGGGCTGGAAGAACCAGGTTGGCTGTGTCTGCTATCAGCAGATCTACCGACAGGCTGGCCGCAAGGGTTTGAGCATGCACCATCTGCCTGTCATCCCGGCACACAAGCGCTACCCGGCCCTGCGACTTGAAGACCACTGCCGGAACCGGCTCTACCTTGAAATCAATTTCATAGGCGGCAAGGGCAGCGATCGCTGCTGCGGCGTCATTTGAATTTTCACCTGCGGGTTGGCCACGCATCAAGCCGCGAATGTTCATGAACTCAAGCCGGGATGAGGCAGCACTGTCAGCCATGGCTTCAAAAACAGCCTGTTCCTGGGTGCAGCCTACGAAACAGCGGTCTGCCGCGCTACCGACCTTGGGATCCAGCACGGCAGGCAAGCCATCCCGGCAAGCGCGCTGAACTGGTACGAAGCGAACACCTTCTGCCTTCAATGCAAGGAACGATTTGCTGACAGCTTCTTCACTTCCCCGGCAAGCACACACGAACACTTGTGATTCGTTCATTTTCTGATTCTAAGTGGGTTGTATGGCCTTAATTTGCAAATTCCGTGCCAATAGCCGTTAGAAACAATTCCGATTTAAAATCACGGGGATAGGAGGTGGTGAGATCACCAGTCAATTGATGCTGGTTCTTTTTGTCTGTATCGGCCTGGACAAGGGGTGAGACAAATTGTCCCAATCAACCCCTAGTTTCCGGAAGGATTTTCGAACGATTGCTCAGACGAGATTTGTTCAGAATCAGTAGCTTGCACTTCATCAGGGTAAACCCCAAGGCTTGACCTGCCCCCCCCTCCTTCGGGGGGGAATTCACCCACTTCCACATGTTTGTCCAAGACATCCGAAGCAATCAATTCCGCTTCCGTGGATGCGGATGAAAGTGCATTTGCGGCCGCCTTGATGTCATCTGTTTTGGGTAGCTCAAGATCAGGACGGCTCAGCAACTGGCCTGAAAGCGTCATCTTGCTGATGTCATCTGCACTCAGGGGCGTGAACTTGTTGTAATCATCAATGTAAATGTCCAGGCCATCCATTACATTGAATTCAGGCCTTGAAAAAAGCGCCTTGAAAGCCTTGTTTTTCAACTCCCGGGAAACCTTGTCCACCATGAATGCCTTGATGTCGCCGCCCTGTTGAACAGCAGCGAGGTCAGCCTCGGTGGGCAATGCCGCGGGCATGGCCTGTTCATTCCTGGCGTGCACCTGCCCTTCCTGGTCTTCAGTTGCAACACCAGTGGAAGCCGGAGCACTTGCAAGGCTCGCATCCGCAAATGATTCAGGCTGCTGTAATGCGGGTGTCTTTGCTGCAGCCTCTTCTGGCTGCTGGGGCTCCACCTGCTGGTTTTTTGATTCAAGCTTTCGCCTGGACCACCGGCTCAGGAAATTGTCGCTCATGATTCCTCAGCTGCGCTCGGCAGGATTGATGAACGACTGTGGCCTGCGGCGCTTCTTGGGCTCAGGCTGGTACCTTGCCTCGACCAGTTCTGCAAGCCAGCTGGCCACGGGCGCAGGCATGGGAAGGGTTTGTACTTCCTCATTGGAATCCATCCAGCGTGCGGCCTCG
>DASUDJ010000183.1:0-3551 GCA_036275635.1 Limnobacter sp.
GAAGACACGGCCCAGAAAAGCGGCCTTCGGCAACTGCCCACGCTTGAACAGTTGCAGATCATCATGCAGCGCCTTGCGGCAGAGGGCCTTGCAGCCAACACGGCTCACCATGTCAAGGCCTTCCTGGACCATCATCCGGACGGCCTTTCCTTTGCACGCAGCCTGCGTGCAATCGGCGCGGACCAACCTCGACCCAACCACAAGCCGGTGAACCTGCGGAAAGTAATTTCCGCTTTGGGTGAGGCCTGCACCATGAACTATCAAATCGGCTTTTATTACCTGGAACGGCCTTGAAACACCTGTTCGTCACTGGCACCGACACCGGGCTTGGAAAAACCGTCACCAGCGCGTGGCTTTGCAGGCACTGGCAGGCTGATTACTGGAAGCCGGTCCAAAGCGGGCTTGAGGATGGCACTGATTCCGAACTGGTGGCCAGGCTCAGTGGAGCCAGAGTTCATCCTGAAACCCACCGCCTGACCCAGCCGCTGTCGCCCCACCAGTCCGCAGACATTGACGGGGTAAAAATTCAACTGGGCGATTTTGTGCTGCCCCAGGCCGACAGGCTGGTGGTGGAAGGTGCTGGCGGTTGCCTGGTGCCACTGAATTGGCGTGACACCATGCTGGACTTGATGAAACACCTGGACACCTGCGCACTGCTGGTCGCCCGCAGCGGCCTGGGTACCATCAACCACACCTGCCTTTCCCTGCAGGCACTGAAGGCTGCCCAGGTGCCCGTGCTGGGCGTCATCCTGGTGGGGCCCACCAATTCGCCCAACAGGGAGGCAATTGAACATTTTGGCGAAGTGCCCGTGCTGGCCGAATTGCCCCTGTTCGAACATTTGACTGCGGAAGCAATTGCCCGGCATGCCATGCCCGAGCGACTGGCTCGCGCATTGACCAGCCTGTGACACAAGGCGATTGCCTACCCTGCGTAGAACCTGCTGCCATGGCCCAGATGACAAAAACCGAACTGCTTGAGCTGGACTCCCTTTATTGCTGGCACCCCTTCACCCAGATGAAGACTGCTGCTGCACCGCTTGCCGTGGTGCGCGGCCAGGCTGAGTTTCTGTTCGATGCTGAAGGCAAACAATATTTTGATGCCGTGTCCAGCTGGTGGGTCAACATACACGGCCACAGCAACCCGGCGATTGCAAATGCAGTTGCCCGCCAGGCCACTGAGCTTGAGCATGCGATGTTTGCAGGTGTTACCCACCCACCTGCTGCACTGCTGGCCCAGAAACTGATACAGAAAGCGCCTGAACCCATGGCCCGGGTGTTTTATTCCGACAATGGGTCAACCGCAATTGAAGTGGCCCTGAAAATGGCCTTCCAGTACTGGCAGAACAGGGGCGCACACCAGCGCACAAAAATCATCGCGCTGGAAGGCGGTTACCACGGCGACACCTTCGGAGCCATGGCGGCTGGCAAAAGCAGCGGTTTCTACGACCCGTTCAAACCCTGGCTGTTTGAAGTGAGCTTCATACCCAGCGGCACCTGCGCCTGTACCGAAGAAGCGGCACTGGCCGCGCTGGATGGTTTGCTTGAAAACCACGGCCACGAAATTGCAGCCATTGTGCTGGAACCGCTGATACAGGGTGCAATCGGCATGCGATTCATTCGGCCTGAACATGTGGCGGAAATCTGCAAACGCTGCGCTGCAGCTGGTGTGCTGGTCATATTCGATGAAGTATTCACTGCCTTTGGCCGCACCGGCAGCCTTTTTGCGGCTGAACAGGTGGCAAGTCATGGCGGCCAGGCCGACATGATCTGCATTTCCAAGGGGCTGACAGGTGGCTTCATGCCGATGGCTGCCACCCTGACCAGCCAGGCCGTTTATGACGCCTTTCTAAGCGACAAGGTATGCCATGCCTTGCTGCATGGCCATTCCTACACCGCCAACCCGCTGGGCTGTGCAGCAGCACTGGCCAGCCTGGCCCTGTTTGATGACGAGCAAACCTGGGCGCAGATTCGCAGAATTGAAGCACTGCACCAGCAGTGGCTTCCCAGGCTTGCCTGCCACCCCCTGCTGGAAAACCCGCGGGTGTGCGGCACCGTGGCTGCCTTTGAGCTAAAATCCCTGCACGATCAGTTCGGCGCGGGTTATGGTTCGCAAGCCAGCCAGTGGATGCGCCAGGCCTTTCTTGAACTGGGCATCATGGTGCGCCCGCTGGGCAACACCCTGTACTGGGTACCACCCTACTGCACTGCTCCAGGCACACTCGAGAATGCCTATCAGGCACTGATGCAGATACTACAACGCTGGGGCCAATTGACCGCACCCGGCACCGGAAGCGAATTGTTCTGAAGGATGCGCATGGAAAGCCAAATTACCTGGGTTGAAAACAAGAAAACAAGCCAACCCACACAAACCACGCAACGCTGGACAGTCGAGGCGATTGAAGCCCTGTTCGCACTGCCTTTCAATGACCTGATATTTCAGGCCCAGCAGGTGCACCGGCAGCATTTCGATGCCAACACCGTGCAGCTTTCAACACTGTTGTCCATCAAGACCGGTGGCTGCCCGGAAGATTGCGGTTATTGCCCGCAGTCTGCCAAGTACAACACCGGCGTGGAAGCTGAAAAGCTGATGCCGATTGAAGACGTGCTGAAGGCCGCCCAGGCCGCCAAAGACAAGGGGGCCACCCGCTTCTGCATGGGCGCCGCCTGGCGCAGCCCCAAGGACCACCAGGTGGATGCCGTGGGTGAAATGGTGGCGGCTGTAAAAGCCATGGGCCTTGAAACCTGCGTGACCTTGGGCATGCTGAAAGAACACCAGGCCAAACAGCTTCAGGAAGCCGGGCTGGACTACTACAACCACAACCTGGACACCTCGCCCGACTTTTACGGCGACATCATCAGCACCCGCACCTACCAGGACCGGCTGGACACGCTGGACCGCGTGCGGGATGCAGGCATCAAGGTGTGCTGTGGCGGCATCGTGGGCCTGGGTGAAACCGTGACCCAGCGCGCCGGGCTGATTGCCCAACTGGCCAACATGGCTGAGCCGCCAGAAAGTGTGCCCATCAACAACCTGGTGAAGGTTGAAGGCACACCACTGGCCGGGAATGAGGAAATTGACCCGCTTGATTTTGTGCGCACCATTGCGGTGGCCCGCATCACCATGCCGGGCAGCTATGTGCGCCTGTCAGCCGGCCGTGAAAGCATGAATGAAAGCACACAGGCCCTGTGTTTCCTCGCCGGTGCGAATTCAATTTTCTACGGTGAAAAACTGTTGGTAACAGACAACCCAGAACTTGAAAGGGACACCCAGCTTTTCCAGAAGCTGGGCTTAAAGCGACTTGAGAACTAAGTTACCGAACTGCTTGTTTTAACTCGTAATTTTTTATAGTAAATATTTGATTATTGTATTTGAATCAATGGTTTGGCAGCGAAAGCCCCCCTTTCGGCTGCTTTATCCATCAAAAATTTGCGCGCATAATTAAGACCTTAGCGCCAAACAGTTTAAACAACATGAAGAAGACACTGATTTGCGCCTGCATTTCCCTGATGCCGGCCCTCGCCTGCGCCCAAGCAGGCGGCGTCACCTTGAA
>DASUDJ010000184.1:0-2161 GCA_036275635.1 Limnobacter sp.
AAGTTCAAGTCCTATGTGTTCTATGAATCAAAAGAACGACAGGTCTTGATTGCCCGGCAAGAGTTTGAACTCCAGCATCAGCGTTGTGGCGTGAAGCTTGGCACACACGAGGTCTATGCGCCCTATCTTGAGAATCACCTCACCTTTTCATGTCAGATCAAATGCGCAAACTAGGCTGTCGGCTGCTGGTTCTTTTCCCACTCCTGTTTCCTCCGGTGGTCATGGCAGACACATCGACGATCGTGATTTCCTTCGTGGGTGACGTAATGCTGGATGAAACTCCCGGGCAATACATCCGGCAGGGCAAGGATCCCTTTGATGATTTCCGGAAAGTCCTGCTGGAATCAGACCTTCGGATTGCAAACCTGGAATGCGCTGTGTCTGCAAAAAAAGGCCGGCCGGAGGACAAGCCTTTTGTGTTCAAGGCTCACCCCCGGGTGCTGCCCATCCTGAAAAAGCATTTCAATGCCGTGTCGCTGGCCAACAACCACGCCTATGACTACGGTGAAAAAATCTTCCTGGATACACTGGGATTGCTGGAAGAAACCGGCTTGAAGTATTTCGGTGGTGGGCGAAATATTTTTGATGCGCATTCGCCATTGATATTCAATGTGAAGGGCAGAAAAATTGCCTTGCTGGGCTACAACGAGTTTTTTCCCCGCAGCTTTGAAGCCCTGCCAGACCGTGCCGGTATTGCGTGGAGTGAAGACGATTATGTGAAGCATGACATCAGGCAGGCCAGGGAGGTGTATGGTGCCGATGTCGTGATTACCTATCCCCATTGGGGCTTTGAGCATGAGAAGTTTGCCTCACCCCGGCAGGTGCATCTGGCCAGGCTGATGATTGATTCCGGTGCTGATGCAGTCATCGGTGGGCATCCACATGTCACGCAGAACATTGAAATCTACAAGGGCAAGCCAATTTTTTACAGCCTCGGCAATTTTGTGTTCAATGGGTTTACTGATGAAGAGGCCAACACCGGATGGCTGGTTCAACTGTTCATTGATGGCGAAGAAATCAGCTGGAAAGTGCACGAGGCGAAGATCAACAAGCTCGGTATTCCGAAGTACTCTCGCTTGCTGACCGCTTCAGATTTCAATCCACCCGAATACACCATCAACCCATGAGCTGATGTATTCGCTACACTTCATGAAACCGTTCAGCAGTAGAGGCAGTACGAATGGCAAAGCGAAGTTCACCCAAGGAAATCACCAGTCCCGACCAGTTGACCAACCTGGATGAGCTGGTGGTCGACAAGCGTTACGGCAAGCGGGCCAAGGCCAAGAAGGCCCGCCGCAACCGGCATTATGAAAAGCAGTTTCTGAGGAATGCGGTCAGCTCGGGAATACTGACGCAGGACGAGTTTGCGGGTTGAGCCTGCGATTGTGTTCAGCAGGCCGGCAGTTTTTCCCGGCGCTTCCGCCTTATTCTCCTTTCTCCGGCTTGATATAAGGAATGCCTTCCGACCTGTACAGGCCATAGACCACATTCAGGAATGACTGGATGGTTTCCGATTGGTCGTAAATTCGCGTGCTCATGATCACCGGCGAGGTCAGGTCAACCTCATCCAGTGGCTTGTACACAATGTCACTGCGCTTCATGCCGGTCACGCTTTTCGGCACAATCGACACACCCACCCCAGCCGCCACCAGCAGCAGGGCCACCTGCAGGTCGCGTGCTTCCTGCACGCGAAACACGGTCATGCCCCGGTCCTTGAAGGCATCCAGCACCTGGTCAGCAAAACTTGGGCGGGGGTTTTTCGGAAACACCACCAGGATATCCTGCAGCAAATCAGCCAGTTTCACGGCGCCGGTACTGTGAGCCAGCCGGTGGCCCATCGGCAATGCGGCCACCAGCTCTTCATTTCGAAGCACAGTGCGTTTCACCTTCGCATCTTCCTTTCGAATACGCCCGATTCCCACATCAATCACACCATCTTTCAGCGCCTGTATCTGCTCCATGGTCGTCATTTCATGCAGGCTGACTTCCAGCCCTGGGTTCGCCGCCTTGAAACGCCGCACCACCTCGGGCAGAAGGCCGAACAGGGTTGAGCCCACAAAGCCAAGGGAAAATTTCTGGTCGATTTTTCCAAGGCGCTTGGTCATGTTCACCAATTCACCAGCCTGCGCCATCAGCCGCACCGCATGTTCATAGAAAAAGT
>DASUDJ010000185.1:0-4678 GCA_036275635.1 Limnobacter sp.
TGAATGCCGGTGCCGACAAGATCAGCATCAATACATCAGCCGTGACCAATCCTGAGCTGGTCGAGCAGGCAGCCTCAAAGTACGGCTCACAGTGCATCGTGGTGGCAATTGATGCCAAGGCCAAGTCCAATGGCGAACCCGGCTGGGAAGTGTATACCCACGGTGGCCGCAAGCCCACCGGCCTGGATGCGGTGGAATGGGCGCGCAAAATGCAGGCACTTGGCGCAGGTGAATTGCTGTTGACCAGCATGGACCGGGATGGCACGAAAATCGGCTTCAACCTGGAGTTGACCCGGGCCGTGTCTGAAGCCGTGTCCATTCCCGTGATTGCGAGTGGTGGCGTTGGCAATCTTGATCATCTTGTGGATGGTGTGCTGAAAGGCAAGGCCAGTGCGGTGCTGGCAGCCAGCATATTCCATTACGGTGAATACACGGTGCAGCAGGCCAAGGCGCACATGGCCAAGGCCGGCATCACGGTGCGGATTTAAGATCATGAGCAAAGACGTGGTGATCACCGACAACTGGATGGACAGCATCCAGTTTGATGAAAAAGGCCTTTTGAACGTGGTGGCGCAAGACCACCTGACCCAGCGCGTGCTGATGGTGGCCTGGATGAACCGGGAAGCACTGGAAATTACCGCCAGGACCGGGTTTGCAACCTATTTTTCACGTTCACGCAATAAACTGTGGCACAAGGGCGAGGAATCAGGAAACCAGCAGAAGGTGAAGGAAATCCGACTTGATTGCGACGGCGATGTGCTGGTGCTGATGGTTGAGCAGTTGGGCGGCATTGCCTGCCACACTGGACGTGAAAGCTGCTTTTATTACGCGCTTGAAAATGCTGCCAGCGATAAACCTCGATGGGTGGCAGTGGACCCGGTCTTGAAAGACCCAGCGGTCATGTACGGCAAGAAATAAAGGATTTGATACGCAATGGCTGATATTGAAAAAGCTTCCGGCAACTTGCTTGAGCGCTTGACTGACGTACTGGAAGAGCGGAAGAAGGGCGACCCGGAAAAATCCTATGTCGCCAGACTGCATCACAAGGGCCAGGATGCAATCCTGAAAAAAATTGGCGAAGAGGCTTGTGAGCTGGTGATGGCCTCCAAGGATCAAGCGCCTGACAAGGTTGTGGCCGAGACTGCCGACCTGTGGTTTCACAGCCTGGTATTGCTGGGCTGGCACGGCTTGCAGGCAAAGGATGTGTTAGCTGAACTGGACCGTAGAATGGGACTTTCCGGGCTGGAAGAAAAGGCCAGTCGCACCAAATGAAAAGCAAGCCAAAAAGGGGTGGCGCATGAGCGATTGCATTTTCTGCAAAATCATCGCTGGGGAAATCCCTAGCAGAAAAGTATATGAGGACGAGGATATCCTCGCGTTTCACGACATCAAGCCGGCGGCGCCTGTGCACTTTCTGATCATTCCGAAAAAGCACATTCCCACGTTGGCCGATGCCACAGAAGAAGACATTCCCGTCCTGGGCAAAATCATGACCCTGGCCGGCAAACTGGCCAAGCAGGAAGGTTGCCATGACGGTTTTCGCACCATAGTGAATACCGGAAGGGTGGGTTGCCAGGAGGTGTATCATGTGCATGTGCACATCCTCGGTAGCGACAAGCCGTTGGGCGTCATGCTGGGCATGCCGGCCCTGTAACTGAACAACACGCAGCAGCAACAGATTAGGAGTAGATCATGGGTTCATTCAGCATTTGGCACTGGGTAATCGTGCTGGTTATCGTGATGTTGGTGTTCGGCACCAAGAAACTGCGCAACATTGGCTCCGACCTGGGTGGCGCGGTGAAGGGCTTCAAGGACGGCATGAAAGACGGCAGTGCCGAGGCTGATCCGAATGCTGCGAAGCTGTCCGACAGCAATCTGAAGAAAGCCGACACGATTGATGTGGAAGCCAAAGAAAAATCTTCCAGCTAATCATCCCCTCTTTCGGCGCACAGCATGTTCGACATTGCATTCTCGGAAATGCTTATCATTGCAGTGATTGCGCTGTTGGTGATAGGTCCTGAAAAACTGCCCAAGGTGGCCAGAACCGTGGGCCACCTGCTTGGCAAGGCACAGCGCTACGTCAACGACGTGAAGTCCGAGATCAACCGGGAAATGGAAATCGAGGAACTGCGCAAGCTGCAGGCTGAAATGCAATCCGCAGCACGCAAGGTGGAGGGTGAAGTGCAAACCACCCTGCGGGACACCGAGTTCGATCTGAACAAAACCGTGAAGTCGATTGAAGACGATATTGCAGAACTGGAAAGCCAGAAGCCGGCCAGTTTGCCCACTACAGTAAACAACCCAGTGACCAATTCGCCCGCCGCTGCCTCCCAGGCCGCCAACCCACAGCCCGGCCCTGTCCAGGCGACAGAAAGCACTACCAGGATACAGGGCCAATGAGCCAGCAGGAAAATTTCGTCAGCCACCTGGTTGAACTGCGCGACCGTCTGTTGCGCGCCGTGGTGGGTTTCATCATCGTGTTCATTGGATTGATGATTTACCCTGGGGCAGCCTTCATTTTTGACCTGCTGGCCCAGCCTATTCAAGGCGCATTGCCAGAGGGCACCAAGATGATTGCCACCGGCGTGATCACACCCTTCATGGTGCCGGTGAAGCTGACTGCCATGGTGGCATTCGTGATCTCTCTTCCCATTATCCTTTACCAGGCCTGGGCCTTCGTGGCGCCTGGCTTATACCAGCATGAAAAGAAAATGGCCCTGCCCATCATCTTTTCGAGCACGGTGCTGTTCCTGGTGGGCATTGCCTTCTGCCATTTCATCGTGTTTGGCAAGGTGTTTGCTTTCATCAATGAATTCGCGCCGCAGAGTATCACACCCGCACCGGATATCGAGGCCTATCTCAGCTTCGTGCTGACCATGTTCATGGCTTTTGGCATGACCTTCGAAGTGCCCATCGTGGTGGTGGTGCTGGTCTACCTGGGGGTGGTCAGTATTGAAAAGCTGGTTGAAATACGCGGTTATGTGATTGTGGCCGCCTTCGTGATTGCTGCAATTGTCACGCCGCCAGATGTGATGTCCCAATTGTTCCTGGCCATTCCCATCTGCATTTTGTATGAAGTGGGGATTTTGTTTGCGAAGCTGATTGGCAAGCAGCGACAGCAGATACTGGAGTAAAAGGTAGGTGGAGGCCAGCAGCCAGCCTCCGCATGGCATGAGCCCATTGATTTCGGGCAGCGATCGAGTTTGTTATCGCTTGATAAAATCGCCCGGCTTGGGGCGCACACCAATTTCAATGACCACGGTCTGCTTTTTCTGGTCACGCAGTAGCTCAATTGTTTTCTTCTCACCAGGTGCGTAACCCGCGATCAGGTTCAGCATCTGGGTGGTATTGGTGATCTTCTGGTCATCCAGCTTCAGCAAGATATCGCCGACTTTCAGGCCAGCCTTGTCTGCTGGGCCGTCTTTCACGATGCCCGCAATGATCACGCCATCTTTCTGTGGCAAATCGAACGCAGTGGCCAGTTCAGCAGTGATGTTCTGTTGCTCCACGCCGATGTAGCCACGGGTTACCGCGCCGGTTCTCACGATCTGGTTCAGTACGCCCTGCACGGTTTTTCCGGGAATTGCAAAGCCGATACCCAGAGAGCCGCCGGACCTGCTGTAAATGGCTGTATTGATACCCAGCAGGTTGCCGGCTGTATCAACCAGTGCACCCCCTGAGTTGCCCGGGTTGATGGCTGCATCAGTCTGTATGAAGTTCTCGAAAGTGTTGATGCCCACCTGGTTTCGCCCCAGTGCACTCACGATGCCCATGGTCACGGTTTGCCCCACGCCAAAAGGATTGCCCATGGCCAGCACCACGTCACCCACTTTCACCGAGTCCTCGGCTGCGAATTTCAGGCTTGGCAGATTGTCCAAATTGATGCGCAGCACCGCCAGGTCGGTTTCAGGGTCTGTCCCTACCAGTTCTGCTTTCGTGGTTCGCCCGTCATTCAGGCTGACCTCGATTTCATCGGCTGCTTCCACCACGTGCTGATTGGTCACAATCAGGCCTTCACTGTTCACGATCACGCCGGATCCGAGGCTGGATGCCTGCTCTGGTTCTTCGAATTCCTCTTCCAGTTCATCACCAAAGAACTTGCGGATTTCAGGATCCTCGAAAAATGGATGCTTGGGCATGCTGGACATGCGCTTGCTGGTGAAAATATTCACCACAGCGGGCATGGCGGCCTCCACTGCCAGCCGGTAACCGGCGACGCCCTCTGGCTGGGCGATCTGGTGTGCAGGCTTTTGCAGGGCACCGGGCATCCATTCCGGACGCAACACTTCAGTGATGAAATACAATGCAAGAAGAACGGTAATGGCCTGGGCGAAGGTCAACCAGAGTTTTTTCAACATGGCAGGATGCAGGGGTGCGCTTTGGCTTCAGTGGATCGGAAGTTGCTTGAACATGATTTGCGTGAATTGCTGGATCAGGCTCGCATGCCTGATTATTGCCCAAATGGCCTGCAGTTGGAAGGCAGGTCTAGCATACGGCGAGTGTTGACCGGTGTGACCGCCTCACGGGAATTGATTGAACTTGCAATTGAACTGGATGCAGATGCCATCCTCGTTCATCACGGACTGATGTGGAAGGGTGATCCGCAGGAAATTACGGGCTTCCGAAAAGAGCGCCTGCAAAAAGCAATGACGCACAACCTGAATGTATTTGCCTACCA
>DASUDJ010000186.1:0-4286 GCA_036275635.1 Limnobacter sp.
CGGTAATATTGGGCGGCTTCCAGCATGGCCTCGGTGTCTGCAATGTCGCGGTAGCCAATCACGCCGGGCAGGTTGCTGCCAGGCACCGGCAGGATGAAAGAATTCGAACCTGTGGCCAGCAGCAGTCGGTCATAGTGTGCAGTGGTGCCGTCCGCACATTTCACCACCCGCTTCACACGGTCAATCTCGGTGACTTCCCGGCCCACGTGCAAGGCGATGTTGTTGCTGGTGTACCAGTCCCAGTCGTTCAGGACAATTTCCTCGAACTTCTGCTCACCAGCCAGCACGGGCGACAACATGATTCGGTTGTAATTGGGATGAGGCTCTGTGCCAAACACGGTGATTTCATAAAGGTCGGGCGCAAGTTTCAGCAGTTCTTCCACCACCCGGATACCGGCCATGCCGTTACCGATTACCACCAGCTTCTGTTTTTTGACGGACATCAGCATATTTCAATCCCAAATTTCCAAAAAAAAACGGTACCCGGCTGCCTTCAGCAGCGCGGACACCGTTGTCCAACTTCCTTGGTTGCAGGCAACCTTGGAAGACCTGTCAATCCACCTGCGGGCCGCCGCCGTTGACGGCCCACGCCTGAATCAATGCAAAGGCCGTGCCAGCCGCGAGCACGGCTTTTTGCACCACAAAGAGGCCAAAAAAGAGAAAAGAAAGGTGTGCCTGTGAAATAGGTGGCACTCAACTAGTGCGGCGCACCATTCATGCAAAAGGAATGATGCGCCAATTTGGAATTCAGGGTTTGCAGAAGCCTGTGGGGTCTTGAACCAGGCTGGGCAGGGCCACGCTGGCACTGACCGAAACGGGCACTGGCAGGCGGTTGAAGCTGGTGACGAATACCGGGTTGTAACCCTGCACCGTCAGCGTAAGCGAGTCGCCGGTTTTCAGTTGAACAGCAATACCGGGCAGATTCAGGGTTTTGTCCCCGTACCCCTTCAATGGTGTGACCTGGTCATGCAACACCACCTGGCTGCCATCTGCGCGTTTCAAACCCAGACCCACGTACACAATTGGCGCCTCCGGTGAGGCTGGCCCGACTGATGCAATCTTCACCGTGGCCCTGGGTACACCCACATAACACCCTGCAACGTTGGCATTGTTCAGTTCAACAAACATGGGACGTGCAAGCTGGGCCAGCTGGGTAGAGGACAAACCCGAAGGAATGCCGCTGACCCCGGTAAGTACCTGTGCAGGTGGCGTGAAGGCGGAGGCAGCACGCAATCCCTCCAGCCTGGGTCGACTGGACGAGCTGGACTTCACCTCAATCGCAGTGGGATCATTGCGGCTGTCTTCCAGCACGGCTGCAATTTCAGGCAGAGGCACAGGAGCGAAACCCAGATAGTTGGCAGAACGGGCCTGCGCTGAACCCACCAGGTGTTGGGTCAGAAACTGGAACATCATGTTTTTCAGCGGAATGACGCAGCGCTGGGTGGCCACATTCCAGTTGGCAGACGGGCACTGGCTCTGTGCTGTTTTCAGCCACACCAGGCTCTCATTGAACGCATACTTTGCACCGGTGCCAGCAAGCGAGGCGGCGGGGTCCTGTTGCAGGCGCAGGGAACTCAGTGAATGACCGAACTTCACCAGCAAGAGCCTGGTGTCGGTATTCACAGCCCGATAGCACTCGAAATTCTGGATGGCTTCATTGATGTTGAACAACACATCAGTTGCACCCTGAATGAAGAATGCCGGTACATCCTTGCGGAGCGTCATGCCGTTTGGCAAATTGGCAGCCAGGTCACAATAGGACACTGACCCCTGCGAACCCAGCCGTTTCACAATCGAATCTGAAACCACATTTGTGGTGTTTGCCTCGGCCAGGCCCTGAAACAGAAACGGATCAAATCGGCCTCGATTGCTTTGTGCACCCGCCGCCACCAGCGCATTCAGGTAGGTGGTTTTTGGCACGCCATTTGGATTCAGGCTGTAGCGCAGGTCATACCAGGTGCCATTCGGCACCATGGCATCAACCCGTGGATCCAGGCCGGCACCAATCAGCTGAAATGCGCCACCGTAGCTGCGGCCAATGGTGCCAACCACCGGGTCAAGTTTGCCCGCCTTGTTTCGAAAACCCAGGTTGGACAAATTTGCCTCTGCCCAATCCAGGATGGTCTTGTAATCCCTGCCCTCAAAGTCGGGATCCAGGATGGTGACATTGCCACCCGTATCGCCGTGGCCACGCTGATCATAGGAAATCACGTACCAGCCGGTGCGGCCTGCTGTCGGGGTTTTCTGGTTGTAGGCAAGCTGCAGGGCATCTACACCGATTTCGGATGTCTGGGTGGCTTCATCAAAATCAAGGGTGGCAGCACGGTTACCGCCAAAACCATGCGAGTGCAACAGCAAGGGAGCAGCCTCGCCTGCCTTCAGAACCGGAAAATAAACCGTGAGCGCCAGTTCAGTGCCATCAAATGCCGGAATGCGAACCTGCTCAACCCGTGCAGCATGCCCCTTGGCACTCGCCTGGCTTTTCACCAGCATGGGAGACAGGTTCTCTGCCGCAGACACGTTGGTGCCTGGATTGCCGGCCGAGCGCAGGGATGGGGACTGGTCGTTGCTGAAACAACCCGTCAAGTTGAGCGCCAGCAGCGTGACAAATACCGCTCCGACCCGTTGGCTGAACATGAACAGTCTCCGATTTGTAACATTTATTGAAGCTTTACCTGCCAAGCAAGTCTTTCGGATTCAAACACTTAGGAATCATGCTGGCGCGAATTCCCACCGGGGCCAGTTGGCACGCTAAAATAGGGATTGTTTCCGCTTCGCCCCACCAATGTGAATTCTGCTGCACACTGCCCGAAAATCGTGTTGGGCTTCGAAAGCTCCTGTGATGAAACAGGCGTTGCCCTCTGTTCAACCGAAGGCAAAATCCTGGGGCAAGCGCTTTATTCGCAGATCGCCATGCACAAGGACTATGGTGGCGTGGTGCCTGAACTGGCCTCGCGCGATCACATTCGCCGCCTGATTCCCCTGATGAATGACACTTTCGCCCAAGCGGGTATTGAAACAGGGGATGTGGATGCGATTGCAGTGACCATCGGCCCAGGACTACCGGGTGCCCTGATGGCAGGCTGTGCATTCGCCTACAGCCTTGCAATGGGTTTGAACCTGCCGGTGATTCCAGTGCACCACCTGGAGGGCCACCTGCTGTCGCCCTTGCTGTCGGCCAACCCGCCAGCCTTTCCTTTTACGGCCTTGCTTGTGAGTGGCGGACATACCCAATTGATGGGCGTGGAAGGCCTGGGCAGGTACACCCTGCTGGGCGAGACACTGGATGATGCAGCCGGCGAGGCTTTTGACAAAACAGCCAAGATGATCGGGCTACCCTACCCGGGCGGGCCTGCCCTGTCGAAACTGGCAGAGGCCGGGAATTCCGAAAGATTCAAGTTACCCAGGCCGATGCTGCACAGCGGTGATTTCATGTTCAGCTTTTCAGGTTTGAAAACCTCTGTGCTGACCACCGCCATGAAACTGGCCGGTGTAACCCAGCCTTCCGAACACATGGCTATTTCAGAAGCCGACAAAGCAGACCTTGCAGCCAGCTTCCAGGCAGCCATCGTGGAAACACTGGTGAAAAAGGCAATAGCAGCCACCCTGCACCTGGACCACAAGCGACTGGTGGTCGCGGGTGGAGTGGGAGCAAACAGACTGCTGCGAGACCAACTGGTGAAGGCTGCAGGCAAGCGGGGAATCGAGGTGTACTTTCCGGAACTCAGCCTGTGCACCGACAACGGTGCGATGATTGCCTTTGCGGGTGCCATGCAGTTACGGGAGAGGCCGGAATTGCTTGAGGTACGCGATTACTCCATGATTACCAGGCCCAGGTGTGAATTGGCATCACGGACTTGATGCCCAATCAGCGCATTCCACCAACTTGGTTGGCGGAGCCCATCCAGCGCATGCCATCATGCATGGTTGATGAAGTCCACTCAGCGCGAATCCCAAGTCTTCGCCAGAAAACCTGTAATTCCCTTTTTGAAGTTCAACCTGACTCACCTCGCCCCGCAAAAAAGCGCGGCGGGGTCTCGGTGCCGGCCTGAAGGCCGACCGTGGCGGTTGAACTTCAAGCGGGCAGGTTTTCCTGAAGGCGAAGCGCTTGCAATCTCGCTGCTGAATGGGCTGAACACCGACTGTGACATTGCACTGCTGAGTGTTGGGCTCGAACACTGGCTGTGACTTCTCGAGCTAAGTGGCGCGACTGTGCTGACTGTGCTGACTGTGCTGACTGTGCTGACTGTGCTGACTGTGCTGACTGTGCTGAAGCGGCCGGTGTA
>DASUDJ010000187.1:0-3827 GCA_036275635.1 Limnobacter sp.
CACTGGAATGCGCAGAATATTCCAGTGGGCATGATGTTCACTGGTCGGTTTGGTGAAGAGCATGTGCTGCTGAACCTTGCCGCACAACTGGAGCAGGCCAAGCCCTGGGTTGGGCGGCGCGCGCCGATTCATGCGGGTCATGCTGCCTGAAAAATTGAAAACTGGTTCAACAAGGAACCTCGCTTTGTAGCCAGGTGAAACCCGATAGTGAAAAAGAAAACGGCCAGAATTGCTCTGGCCGTTTTTTTGCTGTTGTGCGACAGCCTTGAATATGCGGAGCGACGCTTAAAAGGTGTCTGCTGGCACTCGCACCCAGCCTTCCATCAGTACCCGCGCGCTGCGGCTCATGATGGCTTTCTTCACGGCCCACTGGCCATTTTCAAGCACGGCCTGCGCGCCCACCCGCAAAGTGCCACTGGGGTGGCCAAAACGCACGGCCTCCCGTTCGGTGCCCCCTGCAGCCAGGTTCACCAGTGTGCCCGGTACAGCGGCTGCTGTGCCAATCGCTACCGCGGCAGTGCCCATCATGGCATGGTGCAGTTTGCCCATGCTCATGGCGCGCACCAGCAGGTCGATGCCTTCGGCCTGCACTTCCTTGCCGCTTGAACTGGTGTAGGTCTTGGGTGGTGCCACGAAAGCCACCTTGGGTGTGTGCTGGCGCGTGGCGGCCTCATCCACATGCTTGATCAAACCCATTTTCACCGCACCATGGGCGCGGATGGTCTCGAACTTTTTCAGGGCTTCCGCATCGCTGTTGATGTGGTCCTGCAGCTCGGTGCCGGTGTAACCAATGCTGTCGGCATTCACGAAAATCGTGGGAATGCCGGCATTGATCAGGGTGGCTTTCAGAGTTCCGATGCCGGGTACGTCCAGGTCGTCCACCAGGTTGCCGGTGGGGAACATGGAGCCACCGGCACCATCCTCGCCTTCATCTGCCGGGTCTAGGAATTCAAGCTGCACCTCAGCGGCCGGAAAGGTGACCCCATCCAGCTCGAAGTCGCCGGTTTCCTGCACCAGGCCATCGGTGATGGGCACATGCGCGATGATGGTCTTGCCGATGTTGGCTTGCCAGATGCGTACCGTGCAAATGCCGTTCTGCGGAATGCGGGAGGCATCCACCAGGCCGCTGGCCACAGCGAATGAACCCACAGCTGAAGACAGGTTGCCGCAGTTGCCGCTCCAGTCCACAAAGGCCTCGTCGATGCTGACTTGCCCAAACAGGTAATCCACATCATGGTCGGCCTTGCTGCTCTTGCTCAGAATCACGGTTTTGCTGGTGGATGATGTTGCTCCACCCATGCCGTCAATCTGTTTGCCATAGGGGTCGGGGCTGCCGATCACCCGCAACAGCAATTTGTCGCGGGCTGCACCGGGCTGCTGGCAGGCCTCAGGCAAATCCTGCAGCCTGAAGAACACGCCCTTGCTGGTGCCACCCCGCATGTAGGTGGCGGGTACCCTTATTTGCTGTGAAGCGTTGCTGGTCATGCTGCCTTTCCTTCCAGGAAGTCCTGTGCAAAACGCTGCAGCACGCCACCGGCTTCGTAGATTGAAACCTCTTCGGCTGTGTCCAGGCGGCAGGTCACGGGGAATTCCACGCGCTCGCCATTCCTGCGGGTCATCACCACGGTCAGGGTTGCACGCGGGCTGCGCTCACCCACCACTTCAAACACTTCCGTGCCGTCGATGTTGTAGGTCTTGCGCGTGTCGCCTGCCTTGAATTCAAGTGGCAGGGTACCCATGCCAATCAAGTTGGTGCGGTGAATGCGCTCAAAGCCTTCGGCAATGATTGCCTCCACGCCCGCCAGGCGCACGCCCTTGGCCGCCCAGTCACGTGAAGAACCCTGACCGTAATCTGCACCTGCAATGATGATCAGCGGCTGGCCGCGGTCCATGTAGGTTTCAATCGCTTCCCACATGCGCGTTACCTTGCCCTCCGGTTCAATGCGGGCCAGCGAGCCTTTTTTAACATTGCCGTTTTCATCCCGCACCATTTCATTCATCAGGGTGGGGTTGGCGAATGTGGCGCGCTGTGCTGTCAGGTGGTCACCGCGGTGGGTGGCGTAGCTGTTGAAGTCTTCCTCCGGCAGTCCCATCTTGTGCAGGTATTCACCGGCTGCGCTGTTCATCAGAATCGCATTCGATGGGCTCAGGTGGTCGGTGGTGATGTTGTCACCCAGCACCGCCAGCGGGCGCATGTTCTTCAACGTGCGTGGCCGTGCAGCCAATGCACCCTGGCCTTCTGTGTCCCAGTAAGGTGGGCGGCGAATGTAGGTACTCTGTGGACGCCAGTCGTACAGCGGGCTTTTCGCTTCTTCAATCGCACCCAGGTCGAACATGGGAATGTAGATTTCGCGGAACTGGGAAGGCTTCACGAACTTGGCCACGATGGCATCAATTTCCTCGTCTGATGGCCACAGGTCTTTCAGGCGGATTTCCTTGCCATCGACTACACCCAGCACATCCCGCTCAATGTCAAAGCGGATGGTGCCTGCAATCGCATAGGCCACCACCAGCGGGGGCGAGGCCAGGAAGGCCTGCTTGGCATAGGGGTGAATACGGCCATCAAAGTTGCGGTTGCCTGAAAGCACGGCAGTGGCATACAGGTCGCGGTCAATGATTTCCTGCTGGATTTTTGGATCCAATGCACCACTCATGCCGTTGCAGGTGGTGCATGCGAAAGCCACGATGCCGAAGCCCAGTTTCTCCAGGTCGGTCAGCAAGCCGGCTTCTTTCAAATACAACTCAGCCACTTTGGAACCCGGCGCGAACGAAGACTTCACCCAGGGCTTGCGCACCAGGCCCAGTTCATTCGCCTTGCGGGCCAGCAGTGCAGCAGCCACCACATTACGCGGGTTGCTGGTGTTGGTGCAGCTTGTAATGGCGGCGATAATCACTGCACCGTCCGGCATCAGGCCTTCAGCTTCCTGTGCACGGGCTGCATCCAGGTTCACCGCAATGCCCTTGGCTGCCAGGTCAGTAGTGGCAACGCGCGCATGCGGGTTGGATGGGCCAGCCATGCTGCGCACCACCTTGCTCAAATCGAACGTCAACACGCGCTCGTATTCAGCACCCACCATCTTGCCTGCCCACAGGCCTGTGTGCTTGGCATACTGCTCCACCAGCTTCACCTGCTCGTCTTCACGGCCGGTCAGCTTCAGGTAGTCAATAGTCTGCTCGTCAATGTAGAACATTGCGGCCGTGGCACCGTATTCCGGTGTCATGTTCGAGATGGTCGCCCGATCTCCGATACTCAGGCTGTTGGCGCCTTCACCGAAAAACTCGATGTAGGCACCCACCACGCGCTCCTTGCGCAGGAATGCAGTCAGCTCCAGCACAATGTCGGTGGCGGTGATGCCAGGCTGGCGCTTGCCAGTCAGCTCCACGCCCACGATGTCGGGCAGACGCATCATGGAGGCACGGCCCAGCATCACGGTTTCAGCTTCCAGGCCACCCACGCCAATCGAGATCACGCCCAGCGCATCCACATGTGGTGTGTGGCTGTCTGTGCCCACGCAGGTGTCGGGGAATGCAACACCGTCGCGCACCTGCACAACCGGTGACATTTTTTCCAGGTTGATCTGGTGCATGATGCCGTTGCCAGCTGGAATCACATCCACATTCTTGAATGCTGTCTTGGTCCAGTTGATGAAGTGGAAACGGTCTTCATTGCGGCGTTCTTCAATGTCACGGTTTTTCTGGAATGCGTCTGGATCAAAGCCGCCACATTCCACAGCCAGTGAATGGTCCACAATCAATTGTGTGGGCACAACCGGGTTCACCAGCGATGGGTCACCACCCTGGTCTGCAATCGCATTGCGAAGGCCTGC
>DASUDJ010000188.1:0-2176 GCA_036275635.1 Limnobacter sp.
GACCTGCCCGCCAAGGAAGGCCCCAAAAACGGCATCGTCGACAAAGCGATTGCCAACCTCATCAAGTTGAAGCCCGCCCCGTTTGGCGCAAAAGATGTTGCACAGTATGTGCAGGCCGCCAACTATGAAGAGCACCTGGAACTGCTGCAGGGTTGCGACCTGGTGATTGAGGCGATTGCCGAGCGCATGGACTGGAAACACGACCTGTACAAGAAGGTTGCGCCGCACATCAACGCCAATGCAATTTTTGCAACCAATACATCGGGTTTAAGCATCTCCAAGCTGAGCGAAGGGTTTGATGCAGACCTGAAAGCCCGTTTCTGTGGCGTTCACTTCTTCAACCCACCCCGCTACATGCACCTGTGCGAACTCATTCCCTTGAGCACCACCCGCCAGGACATTCTGGACAACCTGGAAACCTTCCTGACCACCACGCTGGGCAAGGGCATCATCACTGCCAAAGACACGCCCAACTTCGTGGCCAACCGCGTAGGTGTGGCTGGCATGCTGGCCACCATGGCCGAAGCACAGAAGTACGGCATTCCATTCGATATCGTGGATCAACTCACCGGCTCCAAGCTGGGCCGTGCAAAGTCTGCCACTTTCCGCACAGCGGACGTGGTTGGCCTGGACACCATGGGCCATGTGATCGCCACCATGCAGAACACCCTGCCGAACGACCCGTTCGCACCCAGCTATGCCACACCCGCCGTGTTGAAAACACTGGTTGAAAAAGGCGCACTGGGCCAGAAAACCAAGGGCGGCTTCTTCAGGAAAGAAGGCAAGCAGATCATGGTGTTCGATGCGAACTCCAGCAGCTATGTGCCTTCCGAGGGCAAGGCTGATGAAGGCGTGCTGAAGATTTTGAAGAACAGGAATGTGGCAGAGCGCATGGCCGCACTGCGTGCATCCGAACATCCACAGGCCAAGTTCCTGTGGGCGATTTTCCGCGACGCATTCCATTACATTGCATTCCACCTGAATGAAATTGCTGACACTGCACGCGATGTGGACTTTTCCCTGCGCTGGGGCTACGGCTGGACAGAAGGTCCATTCGAAACCTGGCAAGCTGCAGGCTGGAAGCAGATTGCCGAGTGGGTAAAGGCCGACATTGATGCAGGCGAAGCCCTGTGCAATGCACCGCTGCCTGCTTGGGTGTTTGAAGGCCCAGTGGCCCAGAATGGCGGCGTGTACAGCACAGCCGGCGCATTCAGCCCTGCCTCCAATGCATTCGTGCCCCGCAAGGATCTGCCCGTGTACAAGCGCCAGATTTTCCGCGCCAAGGTACTGGGTGAAACAACCGTGACCGGCCACAACGGCGGCACCACCATCAAGGAAAATGATGCAGTCCGCATCTGGACCGCACCGGGCCATGATGATGTGCTCATCCTGTCCATCAAGACCAAGATGCACGCAATTGGCCCGGACGTGATCACCGGCACCCATGAAGCCATTGCCCTGGCCGAGAAAAGCTACAAGGGCCTGGTGCTGTGGAGCCCGGATGAACCCTTCTCCGCAGGTGCCGACCTGCAGGCCATGTTGCCCGCATTCATGCAGGGCGGTGGCAAGGCCATCGAACCCATGGTGGCTGAATTCCAGAAGGGCACTGCTGCACTGAAGTATGCGCAGGTTCCAACTGTTGCCGCTGTTACTGGCCTGGCGCTGGGTGGTGGTTGTGAATTCGCAATCCACTGTGCTGCACGCGTGGTTGCCCTTGAAAGCTACATGGGCCTGGTGGAAGTGGGCGTGGGCCTGATTCCCGGCGGCGGTGGCCTGAAGGAAATTGCAGTGAATGCCGGCCTGGCTGCTCAGAAAGCCGGTTCATCCGACATCCTGGCTTTCCTGAAAGATGGCTTCATGACTGCAGCCACAGCCAAGGTGGGCACGTCCGCCATGGAATGTCGCGACCTCAGTTTCATCAAGGAATCCGACACCATCGTGTTCAACAGCCATGAGCTGCTGTACGTGGCCATTTCACGTGCACGCGCCATGTTCGAAGCTGGCTATCGTCCACCCCACAAGATCAAGGGTGTGCCTGCAGCTGGCAAGTCCGGCTTCGCCACCATCAAGGCGCAGCTGGTCAACATGCGCGACGGTGGCTTCATTTCTGCCTACGACTTCCACCTGGGCTGCGTGATTGCAGAAGTGGTGTGCGGTGGCGAAATTGAAACCGGCT
>DASUDJ010000189.1:0-2268 GCA_036275635.1 Limnobacter sp.
AGCCATGGCAGTGGCCACATCCTGGATAAAAGCAAGTTGCTCTGCCTGCACGCCGGCTTTCAGATAGTTGTCCGCAAGGCTGGGCAGATTCTTCTCACCGGCCTGGTGAACCACAATCGGTCGGTCTGCCAATGGCAAGCGTGCAAGCGCCTGCGGCACCACTTCATTCAAGGCCTGGGCACCCAGGCTTCCGCCCAGCACCAGCAATTTGAGGGGCCCACTTCTATTCCGGAAACGCGCTTCGGGAACAGGTTGATCCGCAATTGCAGACCTCACCGGATTACCGACCCAGGTGGAGAGTGGCAAGGCCCCCGGAAATGCAACCAGGTTCCGGTTGGCAAGTTTCGACAGAAGCTTGTTGGTCAGTCCCGCAATTGAATTCTGCTCATGCACCACCAGCGGAATGTTCAGCAGGCTGGCCATCATGCCCAGTGGAAATGCAACATAACCTCCCATGCCCAATACCACGGCTGGCTTCGTCCTGCGCAGGATCTGCAGTGATGTCCAGAAAGCACGCAGCAGCTTCAGTGGAATCAGCAGTTGCTGCACGATTCCCTTACCGCGAAACCCCGAGAACACCAATGTGTTCAGTTGAATGCCATGCTGTGGCACCAGGCGACCTTCCATGGCCTGTGGGTTACCAACCCATTCCACCTGCCAGCCACGCTGCTTCAGTTCCTCTGCCACGCTCAGGCCCGGAAAAATATGACCGCCTGTGCCGCCAGCAACAATCAGGGCCAGTGCCTTTGAATTGCTCATGCCGCCCCTCCGCGCATCATGGTGCGGTTCTCGAAGTCAATCCGAAGCACAAGGGCCATCGCAGCACAGGTCACCAGGATTGCAGAACCGCCATAGCTCATCAGGGGCAATGTCAAGCCCTTGGTCGGCAGTACGCCCAGGTTTACGCCCATGTTGATGAAACACTGGACTGCGATCCAGATGCCCACGCCCTTGGCCACCAGGCCTGAAAATGTCCTTTCCAGTGCGATGGCCTGCGAGCCGATTGCGAAGCAGCGCTTCACGATGAACAGGAACAACAGGATGACCACGGTCACGCCCACAAAGCCAAGCTCTTCACCAATCACGGCCAGGATGAAATCCGTGTGGGCTTCAGGCAGGTAATGCAGCTTTTCCACGCTGCCTCCCAGGCCCACGCCCAGGATTTCGCCTCGGCCAAACGCAATCAGGGAATGGGACAACTGGTAGGCCTTGTTCAGCGCGTTGTCACCTTCCCAAGGGTCGAGATACGCCAGCAAGCGCGCACGACGGTAATCGCTGAAGGCGATCAGCATGGCGAAGGCTGCGCTAAGGCCGATCAGCACCCCAAAGAACACCCGGGCGTTGATTCCACCAAGAAAAAGTATGCCGAACACCACCGTGACAATCACGATGAAGGCCCCCATGTCAGGTTCAAGCAGCAACAGCATGCCTACCATGAACATGGCCAGAAACATGGGGAACAGCACCTTGCCGAAGCGCTGCATGTAAGCCTGCTTGCGAACGGTGTAGTCCGCCGCATAAATGATTGCGCACATTTTCATCAGCTCTGAAGGCTGGATGTTCAGCACATAAAGCGACAGCCACCTGCGTGCACCATTCACTTCCTTTCCAATGCCGGGAATAAGAACCAGCACCAGCAGGGCCAGGCAGCACAGAAACACCAGCGGCGCCACCTCCTGCCAGGTTTTCATGGGAATCTGGAAAACACAGAATGCGGCAACAAAGGCCACACCGAGTGAAAAGGCATGCCGCACCAAAAAATGCGTGGTCTGGTAACTGGCGTACTTGTTCGAGTCTGGCAAAGCCACAGTGGCGGAATACACCATGACCAGCCCCAGGAACAACAGGGCCAGCACTGCCCAGATCAGGCTTTGATCGATGGACTGCGACACGGCTGGACCCCTCTTCACCTGGAACATGGATGAAGACGACAGGCCACCACCTGCAGCAGTCGCGGGAATCAGGCTTTTGAACTGCAGGCTGTCCGGATTTTTACGGGCCCATTTTTTCAGCATGGTTGCCCCCGGTCAGCCGCGATTTCCTTCACCGCATTCACAAACACTTCAGCGCGATGTACATAATTCCTGAACATGTCGAGGCTCGCACAGGCTGGGCTCAACAACACACAGTCACCCGCCACTGCATGAGTGGATGCCAGTTTCACCGCTTCTTCAAGGCTGTTCGCCCTGTGGCATTCCACGGCGGCGGGCTGCAAGGCGCCGCGAATGTTTTCTGCATCCTTTCCGATCAGCACCACCCGCCTGCAGT
>DASUDJ010000190.1:0-3160 GCA_036275635.1 Limnobacter sp.
ACCAGCAATGACCCGGTAACCGGCTTCACACAGCTTCTTGCAGATCGCAGTGCCAATACCACCCATGCCGCCGGTTACATACGCTACTTTTTGTTCACTCATGATTCACATCCCTTGTTGTCTTTGTTTGTTGTGCTTTTAAAACTTACCTGGATACTGCCAATGCCACACCCATACCACCGCCGATACACAGCGAGGCCAGGCCTTTCTTTGCATCACGGCGGTTCATTTCATGAATCAGGCTGACCAAGACGCGGCAACCCGAGGCACCAATTGGGTGACCCAGTGCAATTGCGCCGCCGTTCACGTTGATCTTCGAAGTGTCCCAGCCCATTTCCTTGTTCACCGCGCAGGCTTGGGCTGCGAAAGCCTCATTGATTTCCATCAGGTCCAGTTCAGCAGCAGTCCAGCCTGCCTTCTCCAGGCATTTTTTTGATGCAGGCACAGGACCCATGCCCATGATGCTGGGGTCCACACCTGCGCTTGCATAGGCATGCACCTTGGCCAGCACCGGCAGGCCCAATTCCTTTGCCTTTTCCGCACTCATCAACATGACTGCTGCTGCACCATCATTCAGGCCGGATGCATTGCCAGCAGTCACGCTGCCGTCTTTCCTGAATGCGGGCTTCAGGGAGGTCATGCTGTCGAGGGTGGCGCCATGGCGGGGAAACTCGTCTGTATCAAACACCAGCGGATCGCCCTTGCGCTGGGGAATGCTCAGCGGGAAGATTTCATCCTTGAACCTGCCGCTCTTGATGGCCGCCTCGGCCTTGTTCTGGCTTTTCACAGCAAACTCATCCTGCTCAGCCCGGTTGATACTGTACTTTTCAGCCACGTTTTCAGCAGTGATGCCCATGTGGTATTGGTTGTACACATCCCACAGACCGTCAACAATCATGCTGTCCACAATTTTGGCATCGCCCATGCGGAAACCATCCCGGCTGCCCAGCATCACGTGGGGTGATGCGCTCATGTTTTCCTGGCCACCAGCAATCACGATTTCAGCATCGCCGCACATGATGGCCTGCGCACCCAGCATCACGGCCTTCAGGCCTGAGCCACACACCTTGTTGATGGTCATGGCAGGCACCCCGGTTGGCAAACCGGCCTTGATCACTGCCTGGCGGGCCGGGTTCTGACCGGAACCCGCAGTCAATACCTGCCCCAGGATCACTTCGGAAATCTGCTCGCCCTTCACACCGGTTTTTTCCAGCAGGCCCTTGATCACATGGGCACCCAGATCAGGTGCGGAAATTTTTGCAAGTGTTCCACCAAACTTGCCCATTGCTGTACGACCTGCTGCAACGATTACCACTTCAGTCATGTCCATTCTCCTTACAGTTTTTACACGGCCCGTTGTTTGACGTAACGTCCTGGTGCGGGCTCGATCATCTTGTACTTCGCGTTGCCTGGTTTCGCAGGCGCCTTTACTTCTCCACCTTTCATGTTCTCAAGCCATGCAGCCCAGTCATTCCACCAACTGCCAGGCACTTCCCTGGCAGCCTTGAACCAGGCATCAGGCGTGTCCGGTATTTCATCTTCGCAAACCCAGTAGCTTCGCTTGTTCTTGTTGGCAGGGTTGATGACACCGGCAATGTGGCCGCTGGCCCCCAACACGAAACGCGCATCCCCGCTGACCAGGTGACTGGTCTGAAAAGCACTGGTCCAGGGAACGATGTGATCTTCCCTTGTAGCCAGTACATAAACGGGAACATCAATCAGTCCGAAATCCACGGGCAGGCCGCACACCTCTGCCTGGCCAGGTTGGCACAGGCGGTTTTCCAGGTAGGTGTTGCGCAGGTACCAGGCAAACATGGGGCCCGGCAGGTTGGTGCTGTCGCTGTTCCAGTAAAGCAGGTCAAATACCGGAGGCTTCTCGCCCTTCAGGTAATTGTTCACCACGTAGTTCCAGATCAGATCATTTGGGCGCAGGGAAGAAAATGCACTCGACAGATCCTTTCCTGGCATGATGCCGCCCTTGCCGATGGATTCCTCGCGGGCCTTCACCTGCTCTTCATCGACGAAGACACCCAGCGCACCGGTGTCGGTGAAATCAAGCAGGGTGGTCAGGAAGGTGACGCTGTTCACGCTGTCGTCTTCGCGGCTGGCCAGGGTAGACAATGCTGTGGCCAGCAGCGTACCGCCCACGCAGAAACCCAGCACATTCAACTTCGGCTGCTTCGTGATGGCCTTCACAACATCAATTGCTTTCAGCACGCCCTCTTCCACATAGCCATCCCATGTGAAATGCCCTTCTGCTTCAGTGGCATTCTTCCAGGAAACCAGGAACAGGCTGTGCCCTTGGTCCACCACGAATTTGACCAGTGAATTTGCTGGCTGCAGGTCAAGAATGTAAAACTTGTTGATGCAGGGCGGAACGAACAGCATGGGCTGCTTGCCAACCTTTTCAGTACTGGGTTTATACTGGATCAACTGAAAATATTCAGATTCGTAAACCACGTCTCCCGGCGTGGTGGCCACATTCACACCCACTTCAAACGCACTTTCATCCGTTTGCGAAATTCGGCCCTTCTGCATGTCTGCAATCAGGTTCTGCATGGATTGGGTAAGGCTTTCACCCTTGGTTTCCAGCAACTTTTTCTGGGCCTCGGGATTGGTTACGAAAAAGTTGGAAGGGCTGAGCGCATCCACCAGTTGCTCGATTGCGTACTCCGCCTTGCGTTTCTCCGGGCTTTCATTCGGCACCAAATCAACCACCCTGCGGGTGTAGCGTGCATTCAGCGAATAGATTGCAGCCGTGAATTCATAGATGCCATGATCACGCCAGTCGGGTGCAGAAAAACGCTTGTCTCCCTTGATCCAGGTGTCAAGCGAAACTGGCTGGGTCGACTTTCCATCCGCATTCGGGAGACTGGAAAAGGCAGATGCCATCAATGCAGAAAGCTCGGCTGCATATTCCGCCTGGATTTGACCCAGGGAATGGACTGGAATTTGGCTGAGTGCCGCCTGGCAGGCACTCATGACCGAATTCATGAATGGCTGAATCGCTCCGAAAGCGGGATTGTGAAAACGGGTCAGCGGATTTGCCCCTGCCAACTGGCCGGGAAATTGGCCTGCCTGCGCAAAACCTGACATGGCCTGCTGTAACTGGGCCTGCATCTGTTGCTGCATCTGCTCGACGGCAGGCAGCATCTGCCCG
>DASUDJ010000191.1:0-2524 GCA_036275635.1 Limnobacter sp.
CTTTGCAGTGGATGCGTATGTGAACTTCGCACGCCATGCTCCATGGCAGGAAGCAGTTTGTTCGTCACTCACCGAAATGTTTGCACCTGAAATCCACAAGCAGCGCCTGAGCAACTGGCCCAAGGATTACAAGTGGGTAGCACCTGAAGGCCTGAACTATTTCCGCTCAAGAATCAGCCTTGCACAGCGTGATGTGGAGCATGGCCTGGAAGTCACACTGAATTATTTCAAGACCCGTGCACAGCAGGAACGAGCGCTGGACATTCTTCAATTTAAACTGGACGTGTTGTGGAGTATGTCAGATGCAATAGCGCTGGCCTACCCAGACAAACCTGTGAAGTCTACAAAGACCAAAGAAACCAAAGCCAGCAAGAAATGAGCACTGAAGCGCAAGCACTGCCGCAACACCCCAAGCTGAACAGGCTGTTCCGCCTGCAGTATGAAGAGGCCCAGAAATCCCATGTGTTGCTGTACCCCGAGGGAATGGTGAAACTGAACCAGTCAGCAAGTGAAATCCTGCTGCTGTGTGATGGCACCCGTACCGTGGGGGAAATCGTGTCTGCGCTTGAAACCAAGTTCAATGCGCAAGGCCTGGAACCGGATGTGCGCAGCATGCTGGAAGAAGCAAACCGCCGAAACTGGCTGGCTTGATGAATGCCGAATTAACAGCCTGAGCAAGAGCCTGGATTCCAACTTGAACGCTGCTGCCGATCTCCAAAGACAAGCCAATGCCGCCCGCCCTGCAGGGCCGCTCTGGCTGCTGGCCGAGCTCACCTACCGCTGCCCGCTGCACTGTGTGTTCTGCTACAACCCGGTGGATTACCAGCGCAACACGAATGAAATGAGCACTGCCGAATGGAAGGAAACCATGAAGCAGGCCCGTGCGCTGGGTGCGGTGCAACTGGGCTTTTCTGGTGGTGAACCCCTGTTGCGGGATGACCTGGAAGAACTGGTCGCATATGGCCACGAACTGGGCTACTACACCAACCTGATCACCTCGGGCATCGGCCTGAAGCCTGCCCGGCTGGACGCCTTGAAAGCCGCTGGCCTTGACCATATCCAGGTCAGCTTTCAGGATGCAACACAGGCTGCAAATGATGCGCTCAGCGACACGAAAACCTTCCAGAAAAAACTGGAAATTGCCACCGCAGTGAAAGCGGCAGGCTGGCCCATGGTGCTGAACGTGGTGCTGCACAGGCTGAACCTGGACCATATTGATTCCATCATCGAGCTGGCGGAAAAGCTGGGCGTGGAATACCTGGAACTGGCCAACACGCAATATTACGGCTGGGCATTCCAGAACAAGGCCGCCTTGATTCCCACCCATGAACAGTTGAAGCATGCGGAAGAACGCGTTGCAGCCTGGCGTGAAAAACTGGGCAAGCGCATGCAACTGTTGTTCGTGGTGCCCGATTATTTCGAGAAAACCCCAAAGCCCTGCATGAGTGGCTGGGGCAATGTGTTCCTGAGCATCAGCCCGGACGGCACCGCCCTGCCCTGCCAGGCCGCGAGAATGCTGCCAGGCTTTGAATTTCCGAATGTAAGAACCAGCACGGTCGAGCACATCTGGTACGAAAGCGACGGCTTTACCCGCTACCGCGGCGATGCCTGGATGAAAGACCCCTGCCGCACCTGCCCTGACAAGGCCAAGGACTACGGCGGCTGCCGCTGCCAGGCCTACCTGATCACCGGCGATGCCACCAATGCAGACCCCGTTTGCCACAAATCACCTGCCCATGAGAAAGTGGTGGCCTTTGTGGATGCAGCCCAGCGTCGCGACAATCCGGATGATTACCTGAAGGTGCAGAAGCCCGCGCAGCAAGCCCTGGCTGCAGCCACTGAAGTGCCCGTGGTATGGTATCGCAACGATCACAACAGCCTGCATCTCAGCAAGAACAGTTCTTGAAGAACAGCAACACAAGCCCTATTCCAGCAG
This sequence comes from Limnobacter sp., assembly GCA_036275635.1. Lineage (GTDB taxonomy): Bacteria > Pseudomonadota > Gammaproteobacteria > Burkholderiales > Burkholderiaceae_B > Limnobacter. The sequence continues at coordinate 1,937 of DASUDJ010000191.1, forward strand.
ACAGCAATTCACGCCTGCAGGCGCATGACCTGAGTTTCTCGTGGGCTGAAAAGCCCGTGCTTCAGCGCATTCATCTTGAATTGCATGCAGGTGAAATGTTCGGCCTGCTGGGTCCGAATGGTGCAGGCAAAACCACCCTGATCAGCCTGATTGCAGGCCTGATCCAACCAGCGAGCGGCGAGGTGCGGGTCATGCAACATTCCGCGCTGACCGCACCGGACAAGGCCCGCAGGAATCTTGGATTTGTCTTTCAGTCCGTGTCCCTGGACCGGTTCATGACGGTGCAGCAGAACCTGCTGTTCGCAGCCGGTCTGCAGGGCCTGAACCGTCAGCAAACCGGGTACAGCCTGCAGCACCTGTGCAGCCTGTTTCCAATCGCAGACTGGCTGAAGAAGCCGGTGGCCAGCCTTTCGGGTGGGCAGAAACGACTGGTGGACATTGCCCGCGCCGTGATTCACCAGCCGAAAATCCTGATCCTGGATGAGCCCACCACTGCGCTGGATGTGCCATCCAAAAACCGGGTATGGGATGTGCTGAAAAGACTGCAGCAACAGGAACACACCACCATACTTGTTGCAACACATCTGA
>DASUDJ010000192.1:0-3799 GCA_036275635.1 Limnobacter sp.
CTGGTAGGGTGAAAAGGCAAAGCCGGGAATGACCTGGTCCCGGGGTGGCTCCTGCACAGGCTGATTGACATAACCATAACCACCAACCACCAGCAACACAAAGGCAAACAGGGCAAATACAGACGGCATGGGAAAAGCTCTTGTAAGCGGGTGAAGCCCCTGAACACGGAACCTCTCCGGATTATAGGCTGCAGGTCAGGCGGCGTCAGCAAGATGGAATAATTCGGCGCTATCATGATCGGCAACGCCGGGGGAGGGGCAATGAGGATCGCACTGCTGTCAGACATTCACAGCAATATTCAGGCACTGGAGGCCTGCCTTGCGCATGCTGCTGCGCAGGCGCCAGACCAGTACGCATTCCTCGGTGACTTCGTCGGCTACGGTGCAGCGCCGGTCGAGGTGATGGATTTGATCATGGCCTACGCCAGCAAGGGAGCCTGGGTGCTGCTGGGCAATCATGATGAAATGGTGTTCAACATACAGGACACCGTGGGCGCTGAAGCAACCCAGGCCTCCAGCAGCGCCCAGTGGACCCGCATGCAGTTGCCCGAACACCAGGTTGAATTCCTGAAAACCCTGCCGCTGCAGGTTCAACATGAAGGCAACCTGTTTGTTCACGCCAGTGCAAAAGACCCGGGGCAATGGCACTATGTGGATTCTGAAATGCGGGCCGACCAGTGCATGCAGGCTGCCGAAAAAAACTTCCAGGCCCAGCGGGTTTTTACAGGCCATGTGCATCACCAAACCCTGTATTACCGGGGTGCGGACCAGAAAATGATGCTGTTCAACCCCACGCCGGGAACCAGTATTCCGCTTTCAAGGCAACGCCCGATGGTGGCCACCATCGGTTCAGTGGGTCAACCGCGGGATGGTGACACCCGTGCCATGTACGCCATGCTGGACTGCGCGAAAAGCAGCCTGTCCTTTCACAGGGTGCCGTACCTGTTTTCAAGAACGGCAGAAGACATCCGCAGGGCAGGCCTGCCTGAGAAACTGGCCCAGCGCATCGAGGCCGGGCGGTGAGCAGTATGGAAAGCGGCCACCGGCTGCATGGCTTCCGGGTGCTGGATTGCGTTCACAGTGGCGCAATGGCCCAGATTTACCGTGTTGAATATGATCCGGACATGACCCATGGCAGAACCGATCCCGGCTTTCCAATGGTCATGAAAATTCCCCGCATGAAGCATGCGGACGGTGCGGAAAACCTGATCGGGTTCGAGATTGAGCAGCAGATCCTGCCCACCCTGTCGGGGCCATTTACACCCCGTTTTGTGGCGGCCGGCGACCTGGATCACCTGCCTTACCTGGTGATGGAATACATACAGGGCACCACCCTGGAAGACCTGCTGGAAGATCCGCAGTACACCAATCCGGAAGCAATCGCACGCCTTGGCGCTGCCATGGGCAAAGCCGTTCACAGCCTTCATCAGCAGAATGTCTGCCACCTGGATCTGAAACCGGCCAATGTGCTGTTTCGCAGTGTGAACGGCATGGTGGACATTGACCAGGCCGTGGTGCTTGATTTTGGCCTGTCCTGCCATGCCCATTTTCCGGACCTGATGGCAGAGGAACTGCGCAAGGCCGTGGGCTCCCCAGCCTGGATTTCACCGGAACAGATTGTCGGCGTGCGCGGCGACCCCCGCAGCGATGTGTTTGCAATCGGCGTGATGCTCTACCAGTTGTGCACCGGCGAATTGCCCTTCGGCGCACCATCCACCCAAGGGGGCTTGCGCCAGCGCCTGTGGATGGACCCGGTTCCGCCCAAGCGGCGAAGGGCGGACACGCCCGACTGGTTGCAGGAAGTCATCCTGAAGTGCCTGGAGCCGGAGGCCGATCGACGATACCCCACTGCAGCCCACCTGGCGCTGGATTTGCAGAATCCGGAACAGGTTCGCATCACGGCACGTGGCCGGCAAATTGAGACAACCTCCTTCTGGACCCACTTCAAGCGATGGGTGCGTGCGGCAGGCATGCATTACCAGCCCAGCCCCCTGCCCCAGCAGCAGGTCCAGTCTGTGCCCATCGTGATGGTGGCCATACCGGCGCATGGTGCGGAAGATGCCGCCATGTATTCCCTGCGGGAGTCGGTTCAGCGCAGCATGGGCATACGCCCGGGTGCCAGGCTTGCGGTGGTCACGGTGGTGGGGTCCAGCATCATCAGCAACACCCATTCCGGAAAATCCGAAACCGGCTTGCACCAGCATTACCTGAATGTGCTGCGCCAATGGGCTGCACCGCTGACGCTGGGCGCAGGCCAGGTTTCATTTCATGTGCTGGAGTCGAATGATGTGGCCAAGGCACTGCTGGCCTATGCAACCGGTAACCATGTGAGCCTGATTGTGATGGGGGCAGCCACGCGGGGATTGCAGATGCAGAAACTGGTGGCCACCATTCCGATCAAGGTTGCAATGCATGCGCCTTGTTCAGTCATGCTGGTGAAACAGCAACTGCCGTTTGAACATTTGGCAGATTACGAGCCACCGCCTGATGATCCAACCGGTGATGAAGACGCCGGCATGGATGTGTTCAAGACCTGGTAGCCCGTACTCCGGGGAATTTACTTGGCTGTGCCGGCTGGTGAAGGCTGGCTGGTGGGTGAAGTTGTTTCAGCTGCGGGGGCATTCTGTCCGTCCGCAGGCGCGGCAGGCGCAATGGGTGCAGCTGCATCGGTTGCAGGTGTTGCAGGCGCAGCGGGAGCAGCAGGCTCAGCTGGCTTTTCATGATGAATGTCACCACTGTGGGACTCACCACCCATTTCAAGATTGTCACCACCCTTGATGATCACGAACATCGCGAGTGCGGCAAAAGCAATAAAACCCAGGACCAGTTTCCACATTTTCATTTTCTCCTTTTTAAAATTCAAAAAAGCAAGCTCTTGGGAACTTGCTTTTTTGAATGCCGGGGCCTTGCGGCCCCGACGATCACTGCCTTACACCAAATCAGTCGCCTTCGAAAATATCGACATCCTTGGTTTCACGCACGAACAGCAGACCGATCACGAATGTGGCACCTGCAATCACGATTGGATACCAGAGACCGTAGAACATGTTGCCGTTCTGGGCCACCATCGCGAATGCGATTGTGGGCATCAGGCCACCGAACCAGCCATTACCGATGTGGTAAGGCAAGCTCATGGAGGTGTAGCGGATGCGGGTTGGGAACAGTTCCACCAGCATGGCTGCAATCGGGCCATACACCATGGTCACGTAGATCACCAGGATGGTCAGGATACCGATGATCACGGGCTTGTTCACCTTGGCTGGATCAGCCTTGGCTGGGTAGCCTGCAGCGGTCAGTGCAGTCTTGACTTCGGCCTTGAATGCATCAATTGCTTTCTTGGACTCATCATCAAACTTGCCATTCACCACATTGCCCACGGGCGCTGTGATCACTGTTTCACCAATCTTCACTGTGGCTGGGCCAGCAGTTGCAGCAGTTGCATTTTCATAGCTGACAGAGTTCTGTGCCAGGAAACGCTTTGCAATGTCGCATGACTTCCTGAAGTCGATTTCACGTGCAACAGGATTGCCCTGGAAGGAACAGTCGCCTGCAGCAGCAGTCACCACGATCTGGTTCTTCGCCTGTGCTTCGGCCAGTGCAGGGTTGGCTGCATTGGTCAATGCGTTGAACAGAGGGAAGTAGGTCAGACAGGCCAGCAACATACCGGCCAGGATAATTGGCTTGCGGCCGATCTTGTCAGACAGTGAACCGAAGATCACGAAGAACGGCGTACCGATGATCAAGGAGGCAGCCACCAGGATGTTGGCTGTTGCGCCGTCAACCTTCAGCACGCTGGTCA
>DASUDJ010000193.1:0-5222 GCA_036275635.1 Limnobacter sp.
TTGCAGAACATTCCCGTGCGCACGCCAGAAGGCCGCCGGGTGCGGGAAGCTTTCATCGCGCCACCGGGCAGCAAGCTGGTGTCGGCCGATTATTCCCAGATTGAGCTGCGCATCATGGCGCATATTTCCGGCGATGAGGCGCTGATTCATGCATTCAATGAGGGGCTGGACATTCACAGTGCCACGGCTTCGGAAATTTTTGGTGTCGGCCTGGGTGAGGTGACATCCGACCACCGCCGTACAGCCAAGGTCATCAATTTCGGCCTGATTTATGGCATGAGCGCCTTTGGCCTCGCTGCCAACCTGGGTATTGGGCGGGATGCCGCCAAGCTGTACATCGACCGATACTTCACTCGCTACCCGGGCGTGGCCCGTTTCATGGACAATGTGCGTAACCAGGCCAAGGAAGACGGCTACGTGCAAACTGTGTTCGGTCGTCGCCTCTGGTTGCCCGAGATCAAAAGCCCCAACGGCCCCAGGCGGGCAGGTGCGGAGCGGGCAGCCATCAACGCGCCCATGCAGGGCACCTCTGCTGACCTGATCAAGATGGCCATGATCAACCTGTCGTCTTGGATCAAGACCGAGAAGCTTCAGACACGCATGATCATGCAGGTGCATGACGAAGTCATTTTCGAAGTGCCGGAGAGTGAACTTGAATTGGTCCAGAAACGGGTACCTGAAATCATGACCCAGGTGGCTCAACTGCGGGTGCCGCTTGAAGTAGGTTGTGGCGTGGGCAACAACTGGGAAGAGGCCCACTGAAAGACAGCGCACTGCAAGGTCAAGCCAACTGCCTGGCCTGACTACACCGAAGGGAAACAGGGAATGGATAACTCGAAACCAGAGAACCAGCAGGAAAACCAGCGTCACCTCGAGGCCCTGACTGGAGGTGGCAAAGTGCCGGTTGATCGGCGGACCCTGCTGAAGGGCTTTACGCTGGGCGGTTTCGCGCTGGCTGCCTCGCCGGTGCTGGCCCAGGCCATTACTACATCTGGCGAGGGGCTTGATGAGGGCAGGGTGCTGGTGAATGTGGGTGATGATGATATGTTCGCCTACCGCGCCCGTCCCAAATACAGCGGGAATCCACCTGTTATCCTGGTGGTGCCGGAAATTTTCGGGGTGCATGCCTACATCGAAGATGTTTGCCGGCGCCTGGCCCAGGCCGGTTTTTATGCACTGGCACCCGAACTGTTTTTTCGCCATTCGGAGCCGGGTCAATATGCCACCGTGGCGGCCATCCTTGAAAATGTCATTGCGAAAATGAATGATGCCCAGGTGATGTCAGACCTGGACAGGTGCGTTGAGTTCGCAGTGGGCGAGGGTGCCAACAGGGACAAGCTGGCAGTGACCGGATTTTGCTGGGGTGGCCGCATCACCTGGCTGTATGCCGCACATCAGCCAGCTGTGAAGGCAGGCGTGGCCTGGTATGGTCGCCTGGTGGGGGCAAAGACCGAACTGACACCCCGGCACCCGCTTGATGTGGCTGCACAGCTGAAAGCACCGGTCCTGGGCCTGTATGGTTCGGAAGACACTTCCATACCCATGAATACAGTGGAGGACATGCAGAAGGCACTTGCAGCAGCGACTACGAATCCAAATGCAAAAGCCAGCAGCATCCAGGTGTTCCAGAAAATGCCGCACGGCTTCCATGCGGATTATCGCCCCACCTACAATGCCGAGGCTGCCAAACAGGCGTACAATCAGGCGCTTGAGTTCCTGCGGGGCAGGGGCCTGATCTAATTCCCGACCACACCAAATCGTGCAATCCAGTTTACCCATCGTCCTGCTGGCCGCTGCCTTGGGCACGGCCCTGGCAATTTTTGCTTCCGCACTGCTGACTGCAAAACATATCGCCCGCTCGCTTGAGCCCATGGTCAGCATCTCTGCTGGCGTGTTGCTCGGTGCCTCCTTACTGCACCTGTTGCCCGAGGCGCTGGACAAGGGCATGGATCATCACCGGCTGTTCGCCCTGTTGCTGGCCGGCCTGCTGTTTTTTTTCGTGCTTGAAAAGTTTTCGATTTTCCGCCACAGCCATCATCATGAGCATGATGGCCACGACCATCACCATGGTTTTGACAAGGTTGAAGCCCGCCGGGGTGGTTTGCTGATCGTGATTGGCGACTCAATCCACAATTTTGCAGACGGCCTGCTGGTGGCCAGTGCATTCCTGGTTGATTTCGAACTGGGCCTGGTCACCACCTTGAGTGTGGTGCTTCATGAAATCCCCCAGCAAACCGGTGATTACCTGGTCCTGGTCAATGCTGGCATTGCTCGTAAAAAAGCCCTGCAATTGATGTCCGTGGCTGGCCTGGCTGCCGTGCTGGGTGCAGGTTTGGGCTACACCCTGTTCACTGAATTGCAGGCCTTGTTGCCTTATGCACTCGTGTTTGCCGCCGCCAGCTTCATTTATGTGGCAGTTGCCGACCTGATTCCACAAATGCAGCAAAGGGTCCGCATCCGGGAAAGTGCAGTGCAATTGCTGTGCATTGGCCTCGGTGTTGCGCTGGTGTTTGTATTGGCGGAAATACTGCACCACCATCATTAAGGCCGTCAGCCCGCGGCCTCTTGCTTGTTCTGGTGGGTGGCGTAGGAAGACAGGGCACCACAGCCAATGATGAGTGCCACGCCCAGCCAGGTGGTGCTGGTGGGTACATCTCCAAGCACCACCACGCCATAGAAGGTCGATACAAGAATTGTGCAGTACTGGAGCGAGGCTGACAGCCAGGTCGACCCACTTCCAAAAGAGCGTGTTAGCGCCAGGTTGCCTGCGCCTCCGAAGAGGCCCACGCCAACCAGCCAGGCCAGTGGCCAGGCTGGCTCCACGGCATTCAGCATCCTGAACTCTCCGAAAACCAGCAGGTAAAACAGGGCAGTCACGGTGGCTGTGCCTGCAAAATAGAGCACTGTGCGCCATTCCGGTTCATTCACCTGCCCCAGGCTTTTCAGTTGAAGATAAGCCACTGCAGAAACAGCACCTGCCCCCAGCCCGATCAGGGCGACAGGCAGTTGTTCACTGCCCAGCACAGGTTGCAGAACGGTCAGGACTCCCGCAAAACCGATGCCGATGGCCAGGCGTTCAATCCTGTTTCTTGTCTGGCGCTTCCAGCCCCAAAGAATCAGCGCAATGAACAAGGGAGAGGTGTACATCAGGGTGGTGGCTGTGGCCAGGGGCAGTTTGGTCGCGGCGTAAAAGCCGCACCACATGGCGATGATGCCTGCCAGGTTACGGCGAAAGTGCAGGTTGGCCACCGGGCTTTTCAGGTCCAGGTGGTGGAACACTGCCCAGGCAGACAGGGCTGCTGCGGGAACAATCCCCCGAAACAATATGATTTCTCCCAGCGACGCATCAGCGCCAGCCAGTTTCACCATCAGGCCCATGGTGCCAAAGCACAGGCAGGCCACCAACATCCAGAGAGCTTGCATGGGTCAGCATTGTATCCTGCAGGCTGCCCTGTAAATTACCTTGAAGACAGTTCAGGATGGGCTTTGTAATGCGCATAGCTGGGATCCAGCCACACTTCGCGCTTTTCCATGGGCGTGTTGTCCATGGAATGCGTAATCCTGTACACCCTGAGGCTTGGCGCTTCAGGAATCTTGTTGAACAGGCTTGCAATGTGCGGTTCCATGGTTTTGACTGTAACTTCATCAGTTACCTGGCCGATGCGGACCTGGAATACTTCAGAGGCAAGCCGATACAGGTTCCCCTGTGTAGTTTCCAGCATTTTCAGGTCAAGTCCCGGAAACAGTTTTCTGGACACATGCAGTTGTTCATAAGCTATCAGCTGGGTGTGCAGCATGTGCCGCACTTCAATTCGCCAAACCGGGTCTCCAGTGTTTATACCCAAGGCAATTGACTCTTCCGAACCGGCTGTGATTGTCTCCAGGCTGATCAGTTCCGACTTCACCGCCTTGTGTGAATGCTCTGTGGCCCAAACTGCATTCAGCCTGAACGGGTCGGCATGTTCATAGACAGGTGGATCTTGATGCAGGCCCTGTTCAGTCACGAACGTACCAAGACCTTGCCTGCGGATTACCAGGCCAGATTTTTCCAGTGTATCAATTGCGCGGCGTACTGTGCCTATCGACACATTGAATCTCAGGGAAAGCTTTTTCTCATTGGGCAAGGCATCCCCGGCCTTCCAGACCTGTCCAGTGATTTCACGGGTAAGGAGCTCGCTGATTTGCTGATAGGCAGGGCCACCACTGCCTGGTACAACGGGCCCATGTTCAGGAAGGGGACCACGCATCATATTCATATCCAGAGTTTTATTTTTGTCCAATCAATGTACCAGAAAAAGATTGGACAATAATAAAAATCGCGATTCCGATTTTTTTTACAATACGTGGTCGTCAAGACCTACAGCTGGTTTTTCAGCCGGTCGAGTTTCGTATGTTTCGGGTGCATTTGCGAGTTATACCAGGCATGAAAGTGGGCCATGCCGTCTTCCATCGGGCTTTGATAGGGGCCTGCATCATGCTCGCCCCGTTCCGCCAGAACCCGGCGACCTTCATCCATCCGCATCGCGATTTCATCATCTTCAACCGCGGTTTCCATGTAGGCCGCCTGTTCCGCATCCACAAAGCCGCGTTCGAACAGGCGGATTTCCTCTGGATAATAGAACTCGACCACATTCAGGGTTTCCTGCGGGCCCCGGGGGTGCAGGGTAGACACCACCAGAACATGCGGGTACCACTCCACCATGATGTTGGGGTACATGCAGAACCAGATCGCGCCATATTTTGGCTCCACACCATTGCTGAATTTCTTAACCGCTTCATGCCACTGCCGGTAAACCGGGGTGCCTGGCCTCCGCAGGCCGGCTTTCACGCCAACAGACTGAACGCTCCAGTTATCCCCGTAATACCATTGCAGATCGGAGCAACTCACGAACTGTCCCAGCCCGGGGTGGAACGGCTCCACGTGGTAATCCTCCAGGTAAACTTCGATGAAGGTTTTCCAGTTGTAGGGGAGCACATTGGTTTTCACGGAATCAAGCTGGAAATCCGTGAAGTCGATTTCCTCGAGGAAAGGAACATTTTTCAGTTCTTCCAGAACATTGCGCCTGCTGCTGAAAAGAAGGCCGCGCCAGTTCTGAAGCTCGTAATTCTGCAGGCGTGTACAAGGCTGCTGTGCGAAGTGGGGCGCTCCCAGCAACTCGCCCTTCAGGTCGTAGGTCCAGCGGTGCAGCGGACACACAATGTTGTCTGAATTGCCATGCCCC
>DASUDJ010000194.1:0-4450 GCA_036275635.1 Limnobacter sp.
CCTGTTCGCAAATTGCAACCGAATGCCCAAGCGCCACCAGTTTTGCCAGGTATTGGTCTGCTGCATGAAATGGGATGCCCGCCATTGGAATTGGCTGCCCGGCTGACTGACCGCGATGGGTCAGCGTGATCCTCAAAAGCTGTGCTGCAAGTTGTGCATCTTCGAAGAACAGCTCGTAGAAGTCACCCATGCGGTAAAACAGCAAGGTGTCCGGGTATTGCGCTTTCAGGCTGAGATACTGCTGCATCATGGGCGTGTGGTTTTCAAACGCCTGTGATGCAACCGGGTTGGTGTAGCTGTTTTGCGCCACTTGCTTACTTGAAGCTGAGCAGGTACTGAAGGGCTTTTGGATTGCCGGCTACGGCATCACCCGTACTCATGAAGGTGTCGTTCCCATGGGGGTCTGTGATCAGGCCGCCGGCTTCCGACACCAGCAGCACGCCAGTGGCCAGGTCCCAGGGCTTCAGGCCGAAGCACATGTAGCCGTCCAGCCGGCCGCAGGCCACATAGGCCAGGTCGAGAACAGCGGAACCGGATTTGCGGATTCCTGCCGTGCTTTCAGTCAGTGCCAGCATTTTGCGCTTGACGCCCAGTGAGCCTTCATTCTGGCCGCTCGGGAATGCGAACCCCACCAGGAATTCATTTGGCTTGCTTCTGCGGGACACGCGGATGCGGCGGTTGTTCAGGAATGCGCCTTCACCCTTGGATGCAGTGAACAGGTCGTTGGTGGCCGGGTTGTACACCACGGCCTGTTGCACATTGCCGTTTACACGAAGGGCGATTGAAATGGCATAGTGTGGGTAGCCGTGGATGAAGTTTGCAGTGCCGTCGATTGGATCAATCACCCACTCATAGTCGGATTTGCCGGATGCACCACTTTCCTCGGCTAGAATTGCATGGTCCGGGTAGGCCTGCTTCAGCACTTCAATGATGGCGCTTTCAGCGGCTTGGTCGGTTTCAGTGACGAAGTCGTTCGGGCCTTTCACACCGACTTTCACCTGGTCCAGGTCAAGCTCCGCCCGGTTGATGATTTTTCCCGCAGCGCGAGCGGCTTTCACCGCCACGTTCAACATCGGATGCATGGCCTTTCCTTTCAATTTGTATACGTTTAACCCTACATTATAAATGACCGCAGCCAGTTCCCTTGAATCCATTTCAATTGTTCTAGTAAAAACAAGTCACCCGGGCAATGTGGGTTCGGTGGCTCGCGCCATGAAAACCATGGGCCTTTGTGACCTGCGGCTGGTGAATCCCCGCAGCACGGACATTTGTTCTGCAGCTGAAGCCCTGACCCTGGCCAGTGGGGCAGTGGATGTGCTTGAAAATGCCCGGGTGTATGACAGCCTTGCCGAGGCGCTGAGCGACCGGAATGTGGCTTATGCCTTGTCAGCAAGGCAGCGCGAACTGGGTCCGGCACTTCAGACACCACAACAGGCTGCACGTGAAGCCTTGGCCATGACAGTCAAAGGGGTTGGCGCCGCCTTTGTGTTTGGCGCAGAACGCACTGGCCTGACCAATGAGGAACTGCTGGTGTGCAACAGGCAGGTGATCATTCCCGCCAATCCGGTTTACAGTTCGTTGAACCTGTCGCAGGCTGTGCAGATCGTGGCGTATGCCTTGCGTGTGGAAAATGAGGCTGAGAAAGAAGAAGGTGAACCGCAGACTGGCGCCAATTCACTCTCGGCTCGTCTTTCCGGTGCAGAAAAGCTGGCCAGCATCAAGGCAGTGGATGAGTTGCAGGCGCATTGGCTGAAGGCCATGGAAGCCGTTGACTTCATCAATCCCGAGAAGCCCAGAAAGGTGGTGCAACGGCTTGCACGAATGCTGGCCAAGACACCGCTTGAACAGGAAGAGGTGGACATGCTGCGGGGTTTTTTCTCGGATGTGATCAGGGTGGCAGACAACCGGCTTTATCCACATGAATTGCAGAGAAAGAAGCCGTGATACACTGCGGCGTCCGGCTGCAAGCTGGGGCTGCGTAGCGTCCGTGTAGGGCCGCAGCCATTGCCCCAATTGATTTTTAGGTTTTCTGCCCATGTGGATTCGCGTACGGGAAGACATTGACACGATTTTGAAAAAAGATCCGGCTGCCAAGGGTAGGCTGGAGGTCTTCCTGTGCTATCCAGGCTTTCATGCACTGATCTGGCACCGCCTGGCGCATCGCTCCTGGCTGGCTGGTTTCACCACGCTTGCCCGTTTTCTGTCTCACCTGGGACGGTTCTTCACTGGCATTGAAATACATCCGGGTGCCACCATCGGTCGACGTGTGTTCATTGACCATGGCATGGGGGTGGTGATCGGCGAAACTGCCGAAATACATGATGATGTGACCATTTATCAAGGAGTGACCCTGGGTGGAACTTCTTTGGCAAAAGGCAAAAGGCATCCCACGCTTGAGAAGGGCGTGGTGGTGGGGGCAGGTGCACAGGTGCTGGGGCCATTCACAGTGGGTGAGGGTGCGAAAATTGGCTCCAATGCGGTGGTCACCAAGCCTGTGCCTGCCGGCGCAACTGCAGTGGGTAATCCTGCCAGGATGATATTGAAAAGCCAGGAAACCGGCGCTGCAGAAACCTTGACCGGCCCTGCAAAAACCAAGGAAGAGTTTTCCGCATACGGCGTGTCGAAAAATGGGGATGATCCCCTGATCAAGGCCATGCACGGCCTGATTGATCAGGCCATTGCCCAGCAACAGAGAATCGAGCAGCTTGAAAAACGGCTTGCCGGCAGCAGTGGTGAGTCAAACCCGGGAAGTGCAGACCGGGCAGATGCCGGAAACATGGAAGACCTGAAGGCGTTGAACAAGCTGGTTGATAATTAGCCCCGCTTGCGAAATGCCTGTCAGTTGAACAGGTTCAGGATGAATTCACCACTGGGCAGCAACTTCAGAAAGCCTCCTTTCTGCCGGCTTTTATCCGGCTGGTCAAAGTCCCAGTCGGGCAGCACGATTCTCATTCCCTTCGCCAATTGGCCCTGCATGCTGAACAGCTTTTCAGGTGCCTTGTCTTCCAGGTCTTGGTGAACTGCGCAGCGATGGGTGTGTCCATGGACAATCACGTCACTTCGGCCCACGTAGTAACCGTCTGGCCATCGCCCTTCGAATGATTCAGCCACGGCACCCAGGTTTGCATCCATGATGTCGAGTGTGTTGCTCGCCTTGTGCATTTTGCTTTCGCTTCGAATGGACTGTGCAATTGCAATTCTTTTTTCCAGTGGCTGTGCCAGCAAGGCCGCCTGCCATTTTTCGTCACGGCTTTGTAGTCTGAACTTCTGGTAGGCCTTGTCATCCGTGCACAGTTGGTCGCCGTGACTGATCAGTACAACATGGTGATTCACCAACAGGAATTCCGGGTCAGGAATGATTTCCATGCCCGCTTTTTCTGCGAATTCCTCACCCAGCAAAAAGTCCCGGTTGCCGTGCATGAACATCACCCTTGCACCGGCAGCACCTGCGCATTGTATGGCGCGCGCCACCCGCTCGGTGGTGGGGTCGCTGAAGTCATCTCCATACCAGACTTCAAACAGGTCACCCAGCAGGAATATCAGCGCTTGTTCCCGCGCCACATTGCCCAGCCAGTTTTCAAATGCATCCAGTGTGTTGGGCGTGCTGTCTGAAAGATGGAGATCGGATGCGAAGTAGGCTGCACCCTGATCAGGTATTTCAATCAATGGTATTTCCTGTAGAAATTCTGGATTCAAACTCGAAAAAAAAGCCCTTGTTCAAGGGCTTTTTCACTGCGCATGTGAAGCTTAGAGAACTTCCGCGCTCTGGATGATCACATCTTCAAGCGGTACATCCTGGTGAAAGCCTTTTGATCCGGTTTTTACCTGCGCCATTTTGTCGATCACTTCAGTGCCTTCGGTGACCTTGCCAAATACGCAGTAACCCCAGCCTTGTGGAGTGGGGCTCCTGAAGTTCAGGAATTCGTTGTTTTCCACGTTGATGAAGAACTGGGCCGTGGCTGAATGCGGATCATTGGTGCGGGCCATGGCGATGGTGTACTTGTCGTTCTTCAGGCCATTGTCCGCCTCATTTTTCACGGGGGCCTTGGTGGCCTTCTGTTTCATGCCAGGTTCGAAACCGCCACCCTGTACCATGAAGCCGGGAATGATGCGATGAAAGATTGTGTTGGAATAAAAACCGCTTTTCGCATATTCCAGAAAGTTGGCCACTGTGGCGGGTGCTTTTTCAGCATCCAGTGCGATGGTGATGTCACCCAGGTTTGTTTTCAGCTTGATCATTTTGTGTTTCTTCGTTTTTGCAAACGCATTAGGGATTGAAAAATTATCGACACCGGCAACAAGCGTTGCAAACATCGACCACTTGAGGAATTGCCTTTTGCCATTCACCACAGACTTGTTCCTTACAGTTTGTAGCTGTCTTCCTGCACGATCTGCCAGCGACTGCCCACTTTCATCCAGTACTGCTGCTTGCGAACCTCTCCGGAAAGCT
>DASUDJ010000195.1:0-2585 GCA_036275635.1 Limnobacter sp.
GCACTGTGGCAATCACGTTGCCGGCATAGATTGGGCGTGTGAAAGTGTCAGCACTTTCAACACTGATGATGTCGGAAATCTGTGCAACATCCAGCTTGGCGGCAACACGTGGCAACACGTTCTTGCCCACGCTGGTTGCAGGCGCCAGGATGTGGCTGTAGCCACCGGCCACGGCCAGGATTTGCGCGGACAGGTTTTCAGCCAACTGGTCGCCCAGTGAATCTGCATCAGCAACCAATACCTTGGCCACACCGGCAGCTTTCGCAGCCTGCTCTGCAGCAGCGCCGCAGCCCTTGCCGGACACCAGTACGTGAATGTCGCCGCCAATTTTCTGGGCCGCTGCAATGGTATTCAGCGTAGCGGGCTTGATGCTTTGATTGTCGTGTTCTGCAATAACGAGTACTGACATGTTGTTTGCTCCTTGAATACCTGAATCAGATTACTTTGGCTTCGTTCTTCAGCTTGTCCACCAATGTGGCCACATCCGGCACGGTGATACCAGCGGAACGTGTGGGTGGGTCGCTGACTTTCAGGGTTTTGATACGTGGATCCACATTCACGCCCAGGTCGGCGGGCTTGATGGTGTCGATCTGCTTTTTCTTGGCCTTCATGATGTTGGGCAGGGTCACATAACGTGGCTCATTCAGGCGCAGGTCGGTGGTTACAACCGCTGGCAGGGTCAGGCTGACTGTTTCCAGGCCACCATCCACTTCGCGGGTTACATTCACCTTGCCGCCTTCCACAACCACCTTGGATGCGAAAGTGCCCTGTGGCATGTCAGCCAGGGCAGCCAGCATCTGACCAGTCTGGTTGCAATCATCATCAATCGCCTGCTTGCCCATGATCACCAGGTCAATGCCTTCTTTCTCGACCAGGGCTTTCAGGATTTTTGCAACAGCCAGTGGCTGCAGTTCTGCATCGGTTTCAACCAGGATGCCGCGGTCTGCACCAATTGCAGCAGCAGTGCGCAGGGTTTCGACACACTGGGCCACGCCGCAGCTGACTGCGATGATCTCGGTGGCCACGCCAGCTTCTTTCAGGCGGGTGGCTTCTTCCACGGCGATTTCATCAAAGGGGTTCATGGACATTTTCACGTTGGCGATATCCACGCCAGAACCGTCGCTCTTGCAGCGCACTTTTACGTTGTAATCCACTACTCGTTTAACAGGTACCAGGATCTTCATGCAAGCCATCCCTTTGTTGAAATTGGAAAATTGGTGATTGGATTATACGAAGCGTTTTCTAAAAAAACGCACGATCGTTCGATTTTTCATAGAGTCTACACTCTAGGGCAAATTTTGTCGAGTTGAAACCGCAGCCTACCGGCCTGACAAAGAGTCCCGAATCAGGCTGCAAGCGCCTCTACATGGGCATACACCGAATCGGCCAGGGCCTCCAGTTCATACCCGCCTTCCAGGGTACTGACCAGTTTGCCGTCGCAGTACTCCTCGGCCACTCGCCTCAGAAAGCCGGTCAGCCAGCCATAGTCTTCCGTTGTCAGTTGCAGATCGGCCAGTGGGTCACTTTCATGGGCATCAAAGCCTGCAGACACCAGCACCAATTGAGGCTTGAAAGCATCAATTGCAGACAGCCAATGGGTTTCGATGGCGTGCCGCATTTCATCCCGGCCACCGCCAGGTGGAATCGGGCAGTTCACCATGTTTGAAGCACCATCAAGCCCGCCGCTGAAGGGGTACAGGGGCGACTGGAAGGT
Organism: Limnobacter sp.; assembly: GCA_036275635.1. Classification (GTDB taxonomy): domain Bacteria; phylum Pseudomonadota; class Gammaproteobacteria; order Burkholderiales; family Burkholderiaceae_B; genus Limnobacter. The sequence goes on from DASUDJ010000195.1 coordinate 1,715, forward strand.
GCTGCACATGAGGATGTTCGGGTTGCCCGCGAAAATATGTTCAGTGCCATTCCCGTGATGCACATCAAAATCGACAACCAATATCCGGTCGAGGCGATAAGCATCAATTGCATGCTGCGCAGCAATAGCCACATTGTTGAAAATGCAAAAGCCCATGGCCCTGTCTGCACAGGCATGGTGACCAGGCGGGCGCACTGCACAAAAGGCATTGTTGACGGCATGGGCCATCACCAGGTCAACTGCATGCACGCAGGCGCCGGCTGCACGGCGTGCCGCATCCAGGGAAAACTCAGACAGGGTGGTGTCGCCGTCAATGTCGACATTGCGCTTCAAGGGAAAACGAGCCTTGATGCTTTCAACATACGCAGGTTTGTGGACGGCGGTCACAGCAGACCAACTCACCTGCGGCGCCTCGCAATGCACGAGTCGACTCCACAATTCCGAACCTTCGATTTTTTCACGAATTGCACGAAGGCGAGCCATGCTTTCGGGATGCCCAAGGCCGGGATTGTGAAGAGTTCAATCAGAATGGGAAATAAAGGCAGTGCTCATGTTTTCAGGCGGGCTGCCAAGGCCGGGGCTGGGTTATAGTTGATACAGCAACCAATGCAGATGCGCCTGAAGCGACCAAGCCCAGTTGCCTTAATTTCCCTATATTCCTGCCGGACATGCTGACTCCTTTCCTGAACACCCGACGTTTTGCCGTAGCTGCCTTCTTTTTTATTGTAATCACCACCCTGCTGTGTGCTCAAGCCGCACATGCTGGAAAACCCCAGCCGGTCAACTTTCAGAATCACCCTCAAGCCATGGCCATGGCACAACGTCTGCAGGCAATTGAGGGTATTCCTGCACAGGAAACACTGAAGCTACT
>DASUDJ010000196.1:0-3877 GCA_036275635.1 Limnobacter sp.
CCTGCAACCTTCATCAATTTGAAGTGTTTCAGTTTGCCGGTGCTGGGTACATGGGGCCCGCGGCACAGGTCGATGAACTTGCCTTCCCGGTACAGGGAAATTTTTTCATTGCTGGGAATGCTGGCAATGATTTCAGCCTTGTAGTGCTCGCCCTGGCCTTTGAAAAACTGCACGGCTTCATCCCGAACCCATTCTTCACGGGTCACGGTTTCATCCAGCTTCGCCAGTTCGGTCATCTTCTTCTCGATGGCCTCCAGGTCTTCCGGTGTGAAAGGCCGCTCATAGGAAAAGTCATAGTAAAAGCCGTCTTCAATCACTGGGCCAATCGTGACCTGCGCCGTGGGAAACAGCTCTTTCACCGCATAGGCCAACAGGTGTGCCGTGGAGTGACGGATCATGTCCAGCCCTGCTTCATCTTTTTCGGTGATGATGGACAAGGTTGAATCGTCATTGATGCTGAATGAAGTGTCCACCAGCGCGCCATTGACCGTTCCTGCAAGTGCGGCCTTGGCCAGGCCGGGGCCGATGCTGGCGGCCACCTGGGCCACTGTAACTGGATGGTCAAATACACGTTCGGATCCGTCGGGCAGGCGGATTACTGGCATAAACACTTCCCTTAGCTTGTTTGCTTGTTGCAGGTTATTCAGTGAAGGCGTGCGGTGCTTAGGGCACGCAACATTTCATTTTAGCGTTTTGTGGGCCTGCAATCTGAAAGCCAGGCGTGTTTTTGAAGAAAAGCCAAGCTACGGTGGAATACAAACCCGGAGCAGAACGGAACCCTCCATGAACAAATCTAAAGAATTTTCATTTATTTAATGAACTATTTTCCAATCAAGGTCAACTACTGCAAACTTGCCCGCGTTGGATATTGAAGGACCGTGAATCGCTGCAAGACCCATCAGGACAATTGTTTCATTGAATGTCTGTGATGGGAAATGCCGTTGTTTGCAAGATTCCCGGTCTGGATCATGTGCAGTTCATGTACGGAACGGATCAAGGAATGCCTGCCTGGAAGGAATGACTGCTTTCCGGGAAATCATTCCTGGTTCGTGGTTTTTATTCACTGACACAACAGGAGCAAAGCTATGGAACGCACTTCTTCATCTTCTTCTTCCAACAATCCCAGCAACAACATCACTGGAACTTCCCAAAGCTCCAGCAGCCGTTCTGGTAGCGCAGGAAGCTCTGGCGACAATTCTGCAAGCCATCAGAAGTCTTCTTTCAGCTCCGGCACAGGCCAGAATGAAAGTAGCTCTTTTGGTTCTGATTCACTCCAGGGCGGAAGCACTTCAATCGGTTCCAGCTCCGGAGAAAGCAGCGGCTCCTACGGCGGCCGCTCCAACCAGTCTTCCAATGATGCCATGTCAAGCGTGAAGGACACCTGGAATGAAGTGGAGCGTAACCTGTCGCAAAAAGGGCGCGAAATGCAACACATGGGCCGCGACTATATCCAGGGTGCCCCGTTGAAGTCCGCACTGACCATCGGAGCAGTGGGCGTTGCACTGGGCTATGTGATTTCTTCCATGCGTCACTGATCACCCGGATCGAAAGGAATAAAAACCTTTCAGGGCCTGGCTGCCAAAAACAGCCGGGCCTTTTTCATGCGCAAGGCTTCCGGGAGAGAAAAAGGGAGTGGTAGGACCGACTGGAATCGAACCAGCGACCTCTGCCATGTCAAGGCAGCGCTCTAACCAGCTGAGCTACGGTCCTGAAGAAGAGTGCGAAATATACACCAGCAAAGCCTGCGGGGCAAGCAGAAACATGCTTGACAAGGTTTCTGACAACTCTTATTGTCATATTCCATTTTAACCCTCAGGAAGCATCCATGGCATTGAAAATCAGCCCTCAAAGTTTCGAATCCCTTCGCAAGGTCATGAATGGCTTTTGGCTGATTGTGCCGGCCTATCTGTTGGCGACCCTGGTAATGCCCCTGCTGCTGGTGCTCGCAGCGCTGCTGCTGGTGGCCCATACACTGGAATTGCCAATCGCCTTCCTGCGCCTGCGCGGCAAAAACCTGCCTGCAACAGAGGTGGTTTCCAAGACCCTGCTGTATGGTTTTACATGGTGGCTTCCAAAAAGCCTGGAAGCGCGTTGATCTGAGACTGCCCGATGGCGCCTTGGTACACTGCGCCTCCCCTGTAAAAAAAATGTCATCCTGACGTCACATTCCGGTCAAATCAGGCGCGTTAAATAGGTTCCATGAAAAATACATGGAACACACAATGCGCCTGAAACCGCAGGACCTTCCTGTTCAAACCCCAGTCAGCGCCACACCAGCGGTATTTGAAACACGTGAATACCGGACCATCTGGATTTCAGATATTCACCTGGGCACCGCCGGTTGCCAGGCTGATGCGCTTCTCCACTTCCTGAAACACAATGAAAGCGACACCCTTTACCTGGTGGGCGACATCGTGGACGGCTGGCAGTTGCGAAAGGGTTGGTTCTGGCCTCAAAGTCACAATGACGTGGTGCAGAAACTGCTGCGCAAGGCCAGGAAGGGCACTCGCGTGGTGTTCATCCCGGGCAATCATGATGAGGCAGCCCGTCAATTTGCCGGCCTGACCTTTGGCGATATTCCGATTGAAGAGAGCGCAGTGCATGTAACCGCCGACGGCAAGCGGCTGTGGGTTGTACACGGTGATGAATTTGACCAGGTGATGCGCTATGCCCGTTGGCTGGCCTATCTAGGCGACAGCCTGTATACCTTTGCCCTTGCCCTGAACCGACTGCTGAACCACATCCGCTTCAGGCTGGGCTACCCGTACTGGTCGCTGTCGCAGTACCTGAAGCACCAGGTAAAGAACGCGGTGAACTTCATACTGGAATTCGAGCGCGCCTTGGTGCATGAGGCAAAACACCGCGGTTTTGACGGCGTGGTGTGTGGCCACATTCACAAGGCGGAAATCAAGCAGGTGGACGGTTTGACCTACTGCAATGATGGGGATTGGGTAGAAAGCCTTACGGCCCTGGTCGAGCACCCAAGCGGTCAACTCGAGATTGTGCACTGGCCCTACCGCGACCCGGTCAGTCAGAAAGAACCGGTCTCCAGCCTGGCGGGTGTGCCGATGCCCAAGCCGCTGGTTGAGCCGGTTGCAGAGGCAATCAACGGACAGATGGCTGAGTTTCCCACAGCACATCAGAGCAGACTGGAAAAAGACCCGTGCGTATCCTGATTGCAAGCGATGCCTGGTTGCCCCAGGTGAACGGCGTGGTCCAGACCCTGGGCCATGTAATCAGTCAACTGGAGGCTGACGGGCATGAAGTTCGCCTGATTCACCCCGGACTTTTCCGCACTGTACCCTGCCCCACCTATCCTGAAATAAGGCTTGCGGTATGGCCGTTCCGCAAGGTGCGGGAACAGCTGGACAGTTTCAGGCCGCAGGCTGTTCATATCGTGACTGAAGGACCAATTGGCCTTGCCATGCGGCTACTGGCCCATGCACGCAAACTGCCTTTCACCACCGCCTACCACACCCAGTTTCCGGAATATGTGAAGGCACGCAGTGGTATTCCGATCTCAATCACTGCTGCACTGCTGCGCTGGTTTCACAGGCCGTCGAGGGCTGTGATGGTACCCACGAGGTCTGTCATCGACACGCTGGTCAGGCGTGGCATGCACAACTGCGTGCTGTGGCAGCGGGGCGTGGACTTCAAGACCTTCAACCCGACCCCCTCTGCCGCCAGTCGCCATTTGTCCCACAGCCCCTGTCAACTTCCAGCGGACGATCCGCTGCAACTGCAGGTTCTGCGGCAGCTACAGTTGTCCAACATCCAGAAGCCCGTATTTCTGTATGCAGGCCGGGTGGCCGTGGAGAAAAACCTGGAAGCGTTCTTGAGCCTGGACCTGCCTGGTGAAAAATGGATTGCAGGTGAT
>DASUDJ010000197.1:0-8804 GCA_036275635.1 Limnobacter sp.
GGTTCATACCCTGCATGGGCGGGAACCGTTGCCTGAAAAACATGCTGGACGGTCAAACCGACCTGGCCACGGTGGCTGAATTTCCTGTTGTACTAACCAGTTTCTCGCGCAGTGATTACGCCGTGCTCAGTACCTTCGTGACTGCTTCCAACAATGTGAAGGTGATTGTCCGGTCTTCAAGAAAGGTGGTTGAGCCCAGCCAGTTGCGCAACCTGAAGGTCGGTTATATCAAGGGTGGGACAAGTCACTACATGCTTGACCTGCTGCTGGTCTACAGTGGGGTTGATCCAAAAACAGTCGACATGAAGCCGCTCACCGCCGACAATGCGCTGGTGGCCTTGCGCAACGGAGAGGTGGATGCAGTCAGCATCTGGGAGCCGTATGCTTCCCGGATATTGCTGGAGATGAAAAATGAAGTCAGCCCCTTGTCCACGCCCAAGCTGTACACTGAAACCTTCAACCTGGTGGCACTGCAGAGTGCCATCAGGACCAGGCCGCAGGATCTGCAGAATGTGATTGCGGCCCTGAAAGACAGCAATGAATACATCCGGGCCAACCCGGACAAGGCAGAGGCTGTCATTGCTGACCGATTTGATTTGCCTTCTGCAACAATTCGCCGGATCATGAGCGACTACCGTTTCAATTTGAGCCTGAACAGGGCTTTGCTGCGCACCATGGAAGGTCAGGCGCGTTGGGCCATACGGGAAGGCCATGCAAGTGGCAACACCGAGCAACCCAATCTGGGCGGCTATCTGTACCCTGTATTACTGAGGCGGGTGGATGCGGCAGCAGTTTCCCTTCCCTGAGGAGAAACTTAATTGCGTGTCGCCACGAAAATCAATCTGGCTATTCTCAGCACCGTGTTGTTTGCGGTGGTGCTGGTTGTCGGCAATCTCTACATCATCAGTGAACAGTTCAGGGGTTTGCAGCGGCTTGAAAATGCCCAGGGCATCACCCGCCTGTCAACCAGCCTGCTGGTTCTGACCCAGGAGTACGTGCTGTTCAGGTCGCCATCCGTGGTGGATGGGTGGTATCGAACCCATGAGCAGCTGGAACAGTTGCTGGCAGCGGGGGTTGCATCGGCGGGGGACACACGCGAACTGAAGGACATTCAGCAAAGCCTGGCTGGTCTGAAGCCGATTTTCAGTGAGTTGCTCGACAGGGAACTGCCAATCGACAGGGATCCCGGTTTCCTGGCCCGGCGTGAAAGCTTGATCATCGAGCGGCTGATTGCAGAAACCCAGGTTATCTCGGACCTGGGCTACCAATGGTCGAACCGGGTGAATGCCGCCCAGGAGTCCAGCCTGAAGGGGCTGACCCTGCTGGAGTCCGTGGGTTTGACAAGTTTTGTACTGGTGATTGCCATGCTGGTGCTGCTGATGAAGACCGGCGTGCTGAACCCCTTGGCCCTACTGAAACGCACTGCGGATGCCATCCGGAACGGCGAAGAGGATGCGGTATGCCCGGTCACCAGCTCGGATGAGCTGGGCGATGTGGCCCGTGCAGTCAACCAGATGGCTCACAACCTGGCGCACAAGAATCGTCGGCTTCGGGATGCGAATGCCCGCGTGGAGCAGGCCAGCCGCGCGAAAACCGAGTTTCTCTCGAACATGAGTCATGAAATCCGCACACCCTTGAACGGAATTGTGGGGCTGACCTACCTCTTGAAAGACACCTCCGTGTCCAGCAACCAGCGTGTCCTGCTGGACAGCCTGGAGAAAACATCCCGCAACCTGATCGACCTGGTGACGGATGTGCTCGATATTTCGAAAATCGAGGCTGGCAGCATGGAGCTTGAATCGAGGACTTTCTCCACGCTGGAATTCCTGGACCGTGTGGCGGGCATCATGACCGGTGCAGCCGCCAGCAAGCCGATTGAACTGCTGGTGTTGCCATCTCCAGACTTGCCGCCTGAACTGGTGGGCGATGAGTTGCGCTTGCGCCAGGTGGTTGTGAACCTGTTGGGCAATGCAATCAAGTTCACCCGAGTGGGACATGTGCACCTGAAAGTGACCTCCACTTTTCCGACACCTGCCACCTGCCGGCTTCGAGTGGAAGTGGAGGACACAGGAATCGGCATTTCCCCCGAGGGGCAGGAAAACCTGTTCAAGGAGTTCGCCCAGGCAGACACTTCGGTGGCCCGGGAATTCGGTGGCTCTGGCCTGGGCCTGAACCTGGTGAAAAAACTGGTGGGCCTGATGGGGGGGACTCTTGGCTTTCAGAGTGAGCCGGGGAAGGGCAGCACTTTCTGGGCGGAAATTGATTTCCGCTTGCCAGGCGGCGCAACCCAGCCACTGCCCGAGACCAATGAAGCATGCTCATTGCTGCTGGTGTCCAGCCATGCGCAGCAGATCATCGCCCTGAGGCAGGCCTGTGCCCTGGTGGGGCGCAGGCTGAAAGCATGCCCTGACCTGCAGCATGCACTGGAATGGATAAGCCGCGGGGAAGAGGTCAGCGGTGTGGTGCTTGATTTTCCCAAAGAGCGAATTGAACGGCAGGAGTGGCTGCAGTTCATCCATTGCATGGAGCAGATGAACATCCCCTGTGCGGTGCTGGCTTCCAGCGACGACACCCGCCGCCTGCTGGAGTATGGGCTGAGCGAACTGTTCAGCGCAACTTTCGTCAAGCCGCTGACCCCGCTTCAATTGAAAAGCGCATTCCGCACGTCCGGGCTGAAGGGTGGGCGAATGTCCGAGGAGGGCAACCCCGATCTGCCTGTTGCGCACCGCATGAACCTGCTGATCGTGGATGACAGCGAACTGAACCTGAAAGTGCTTGAAGGCATCCTGACCCGCAAGAAGGCCACCATCACCAAGGCCAGCAACGGGCTGGAGGCCGTGTCCATGCTGCTGCATGAAGGGCATGGCTTTGATGCGGTGGTGATGGATGTGCAGATGCCCCTGATGGATGGACTGGAGGCCACGCGGGAATTGCGCAGGCAGCCTTTCAATGCAGGCCTGCCCGTGATCGGCCTGACAGGTGAGGTCAGCACTGAAGATCACCGCCGGGCCCTGGAGGCAGGTATGAATGCCGTTCTGCACAAACCGCTTCAGCCGGATGAACTGATGCAGATACTCAAAAAGATGGTCAGGACCGTGCCGGCCTGACCCCGGTGCCGTCTTTCACGCCTGGCGTGCAGCCACGATCCACATGTTGTCACTGGTGGGCTGCCGGTCAGCCAGGCCAAACTGCACCACTTTCAGACCCTGCCGGGTAATCAGCTTTTCCAGATTGTCGGGCGTGAAGTAGTTCACATGGTCTGGAAGGCGGAATCCGCACCATTTTTCGGCACGAACCCTGCGGTTCCAGGAAGCATAGTTCGGCACCTTGATGATCACCACGCCACCGGGTTGAAGCACCCTCGCCACACCCTGCAGCAAGCCATTTGGCTCCACTTCATGTTCGAGGAATGCACTCATCAGCACACCGGCAAAATGGTTTTCAGGCAGCCTGCGAATGCCGTTCAGGGCATTGTCATGCATGATGCTGCCACCGCGTGGTTCCACCACTGAGCTGGCGGCCTGGGCCAGTGCCTTGGAAACCTCGATTCCGTGGGGCTGATATTTATCAGGCAGGGTGGCCAGCAAGCCACCTGCCGCACAGCCGATGTCCAGCACCCGGCCACCGGGAATGTATTTTTCAATCAGCTCAGGCAGCTTGTTGCGCTTCAGCACCTTCTGGCGAAAATGCTTGAAAGCCCTGCTCAGGCCCTGTTTCACCGGCTCCCTTTCCTCGCGGGCCTGCCGCTCTGTTTCCGATGTTTTTTCCCAGGCAAACTCTTCACTGAGGCGTTCATACACGGGTGCTTTTTTCAGGTAAACGAAACTGCACCTGCTGCACTCCACCATCGGCCATTCTTCGCTGCCGTAGGGCAGCAAACGTGAATCGTCAGCACTGGCCTCACAAAAGGGACAACTGCGTGACACGAGGCGTTGACTGACATCCATCCTGAATTCTCGGGTTTGCGTAAATCGGGTTTGAAGAAAATGTGTTAGCTTGGACAAAGGGCAAAATCATTGTACATCACTTGTTTTCCGAACCTGGAGGGATTGAATTTGAAACTCTTGCTGAGCTGGGTGTTGAATGCAGTTGCGCTGATTGCGGTGGCCTACCTGCTGCCCGGCGTGATGGTGGATGGTTTCTGGGCTGCATTGTGGGCAGCCCTGATCCTGGGCCTGGTCAATACAATCGTGAAACCGGTGCTGCTGGTCCTGACCCTGCCCCTCACGGTGCTTACGCTTGGCCTTTTCTACTTCGTGCTGAATGGCCTGATGTTCTATTGGGTTGGCTCGGTGCTGGATGGTTTCCGGGTGGACGGTTTCTGGTGGGCAGTGATTGCCTCGCTTCTATATTCCCTGTTTGCCACCGTGTTGAGTTCGCTGCTCTTCCAGGAAAAAGTGCGGATCGAGCGCATGAACTGATCAGCCTGGCTGGCCCAGCCTGAAGCGACCCATCAACTGGTCCATCTGGCTGGACAGCTCCTGGAGGGAGGAAATCACCTGGTTCACCTCCTGGGCCGCGCCCTGGCTTTCCTCGGTCATCCTGGCGATTTTTTCCACCTGCTGTGCAATCAGGGTGGACGCCGAGCTTTGCTCTTTCAGCGCCGCCGTAATTTCATTCACTGCATTTTCTGCTTCGGATGCATGCTGATTGATGGACTCCATTTGCCGGTCAGCCCCCAGTGAAGATTCCTGCCCCGAGGTGATCATGCCAGACCAGCCATTCACCTGCTCCACCGCCTTGCGGGTTTCCTCCTGGATGTCTGCAATCAGGCTTGAAATGCTCTTGGTGGACTGGGCGGTTTTTTCAGCCAGCTTGCGCACTTCATCAGCAACCACCGCAAATCCACGGCCCTGCTCACCTGCCCGTGCCGCTTCGATGGCCGCATTCAGGGCAAGCAGGTTGGTCTGGTTTGCTATGGCCTGGATCACCTGGATGATCTGTGAGATATTGGCTGATTGATCACCCAGCCTGTTGATGCTCTGGCTGAGGGTGCCCGAGGCTGTGCCGATTTTTTCCATCGCATCCCGAGCCTGTTTCACGCTTGCCCGCCCTTCAACGGAAGATTGCCCCGCCTGGTGTGACAGGTCCAGTGCCTGGCTGGCATGGGAGTGAACCTGGCCAATTGACACGGTGAGTTGTTCCACCGATGCTGCCGCTGCTGAAGCTGAGTCGGTCTGTTCCTGTGCACCTGTTCTCACCTGTGCAGCGGCTGTTGCAAGCATGTCGATTGTGTCAACCATGCGCTGGGAGGCCTCCTTGACTTCGCCCACCAGGCTGGCCTGCTTCACGCGGATGTTTTCCAGTGCTGTGCGTATCCTGCTGGTTTCATTGCTGCCCCTGCTTTCAATCGGCTTGGACAGGTCACCCATGCCAATGATTTTCGCATGCGCAAGAATATGGGAAATTTCCGTGTTGATGTCCCTGAAAACCACGTAGCCCAGGGCCACGGCAAGTACCAGGACCATCAGTGATGTTGCGCTTCCCGTGAGCAGTTCCATCTGCATTCCGGATATTCGTTCTGCGAGGTTGGCCTGCAGGCTGCTGTTCAGGCTTTGGCTGAGCTGGAACGCTGCGCTGCTGATCTCTGCCAGGGCACGCAAGGCTTCTGGAGTGCCGGTGATGCTCTCATAGTTCAGGTCTTTTGCCGCTTGCGCAGTCACCCAGGCTTGAAGGTTTTTCAGTTGAAGGTCCATGCCGGCAATCTGCTCGGTTGCCTCAGGGGCAATCACGCCGCCTGCAGCAGCGGATTTCTCGGCAGCCTCGCGTATTTCCTCCATGGCCCTGCCAATCGTGCCAAGCCGCGAACGCAAAAAACTGAGCGTTGCTGCCACATCTGCCCCCTGGAACCGGACTTTTTCTTCCATCTCCGACAGGTATTCCTGCACCCGGGGCAACTGGAAAGCCAGGGGGCTCATCATGTAATAACTGGGCAGGTAAGGGTCAAGTGTCAGCTCGCTTTCATCAGCAAGCTGGCGGACCAGGGTGACCATCTGATTACCCATTTCCTCGGCCTGAGCCTCGGTGGCCGGGCGGTTGGATGACTGCCCCAGCATGTCCACCAACCGTTGCAGGTTGGCCCGGGTCTTGGACCAGGCCTCGGGCAGGTTTTCCTGCAGGGTGACAAGAACGCTGCCCTGCTGGGTTAGGCTGCCAGCATCCCGGACGCTGCGGGCATTCAGGATTTTCTGCATGACAGGATTGAACTGTTCCAGGAACTGGGTGCCTTCCAGTTCATTTTCCGAGGAACCAATCAAGGCATTCTTCTGCTCCAGCATTTGCTGGAACAGCACGCCAAAGGCCACCAGCAGGGGTAGCGCAATGACTGCGCATTTCCTGTGCAGGGTCATTGAGTCGAGAATATTCTTGAACAGCATGGGTCACCTTTCAGGCCTGTTGGAGTCCGATACTGGTTACTGTGAAATACAAGTGCCAGCTGTGCATCCCCGTTCAACAGGAACCCGAAATGGTTATGTCTGTTGTATCAAAAAGATGCTCATGCCCTGCCATACAAGGCGAATGGCCAGAAAGGTCAGAATCCAGTCCAGCAGTCGGCTGAATTTTTCTTCAGGTACACCGGCCAGCAGGCGTGCGCCAGCCAGGTTGCCTGCCAGGGTCGCCAGGCCAATGCCCAGCAGCAGGTGCCAGTATTCTCCCCAATCAAAGCTGAGGCTGGAAAAGGCCAGCACCTTGACGCCGTGCTGTATCACCATGGCCATGCCATGCGTGCCCACCACCACCTGCCGTTCCCATCGGTTTTTCGGCAGCACTGACATCACCAGCGGACCGGTGGCGCCAAGAACCAGGCTGAGGCCGCTGGTGATTCCGCCTGAAGCGGAAGGATGCCAGTTCGCCAGTTTCAGCCAATGTGATTTCCAGGTGGCCACAAGGATGAAAATACCCAGCAGCATTTGCCCCCAATGCACCGGCATGTACAGGGCCAATGGCGTCACAAGCAGGCCTCCCAGGACAGAACCCATGAAGAAGGGGCGGATGTAAGGCCAATTGATGTGCCTGCGCTGCACGAATACGCGGCTGGTGTTGGACATCAGCTGGGCAGCGCCATGAAGCGGAATCAACAGGGCAGGGGGAACAAACTGGGCCATCAGGGCCAGAAGCACTACCCCGCCTCCAACCCCCATGGCGGCAGTCAGGCTGGATGTGATGAATGCAGCCAGGCTGAGCAGCAGGACCAGGGTCATTCTGCTGCCCGTGCTTGTTCAGTGCGCCAGGACTTCAATTGAACCGATGGTCGTGCCAGCCAGGTCGAGCTGGATGTCATGCCTGCCAGCCGTGCTGGCCGAGATGTTGACCAGGGTGGTTTGTCCCGCAGGGAGGGGCACCCTGGCGTCCAGGCCTTCGACAATCAGGGAGTCAGTCTGGTTGCTGTGTACCAGGAATTGCACGCGCTGGCCCTGTTTGACCGTTGCCTCGTATTCCCCGGTTGTGAGGCTGCCATCCACGATTGAAAGCGAGGCCAAGGCCTGTGCAGCGGGCTCATCCGCTGACTGCCGCAGTGTGGCCGCTTTTTCCTGCAGGTGGTGTACATAGAGGTTGTAGCCAGCCAGCGTGGCGCTGGCCAGGCCAAGGTAAACAAGTGCCCGTCGGTTCATGGATTGATTTTGCTTCGTTTCGCAGTGGTTCTTTCCCACATTTGAATATACACCTCGGCAGAATTGTAAAGCGCCTTCAGCGCCTCATTCCCACCTTCCAGGCGAAGCTCTTCAACCCAGTCTGCCTTCAGGCCATAGTGGGCCTGCCCCTCGGTGTTTGCATCAAAGACGCGCTCACCGCTTTTCTGCCTGTCGAATTTCACTGGTGTGACATCCGTGTTGAACACACCTGCCCAGTCAGGCCCCTGGAAAAGAGTGAAAGGGTACTGGATCTGTGGGCGGTCTGCCCCGCGGGGACCAGCCTGCGCACCCAGGCCGTTGGTGTCAGCACCGAAGCCCATGGCGAAGTCGAATTGCTGGCTTTTCAGTGGCGCAATCACTTTCAAGTCTTCAGCCCAGCTTTTTGCATTGCCCTGGTAGGGGTAAATGATGCCACCTGCGGCCAGTATCTTGCGGCCCTGTTCCCGGGTGATGCCGCCATGGGCACCATGGGTGGAGACCAGCGGGTATTTTGGCTGCTGGCGGTCGGCCATGTTGATCAGGTCGCCCTTGATGCTGAGCTCCATGTGATCCACTTCAATGATGATGCCTTTTTCCATCAACCGCTTGAAAGCGTACTTGCCCAGTTCCGTCAGGCCGCGCCGGTTGCACTGGCGGCGGTTCTCGCCAGTGGGGTAAAGGGGGGCCACACCCGGGTTGTTGGCAATCACAGCCTGCGTCAGCGGGTCATTGCCCAGTCCTGGAGCGGAGGTCATCACGGCACCTGGCTGCCGCAATATGTAATCGGCGTAGTTGTTCTCGCCGCCTGGGCAGTCGTAGGTCTGCCAGAAAGCACCCGTGTCCAGGAAGTTGCCCACATTCAGCACTGCGCCATCGAAAATGCCATTGCCACCGAAGGCATTGTCGAACTCATGAATCGGGAACATCTGGCGCACGCCCAGTGCATACAGGCGGTCCAGTTGCCGATCAATTTCTGCTTCGTCGCACAGGTTCTGGCCAAACCTTATGCCGCAGTTGAACAGGTGGGAAATTTCAATGCCCAACACCACGGCCAGCTTGCCCTCATTGATGACCTGCCGCGCCTCCTGTGGCGTGGTCACGATCCGGAACCAGCCCTTGCCCGGGCCACCTTCCTGCGCATCAATGTAGCGTTCCAGCTCCTTCACGTAGGCCACCTGGGTCACCGCATTT
>DASUDJ010000198.1:0-2787 GCA_036275635.1 Limnobacter sp.
ATACGCTTGGCGCATTGTTTAAAGGAAAGGAAATCCGAATCTACACATCAGGCAGTGGCTCTTACACATACCGCAATGGTCTTAACTCCAAGGATCAATTGATTTGCGACCTGAGCACGCTGGAGGAGTTTGAGGGAAGGCTGCTTGGAAAATGCAGAGTGAGGGAAATCAAACGATGAGAGTCCTATCACCTTATGAGGTATTTTTTCTGGCAGAGTCTGTATATTCAATAAGGGCGGTTCCTGAGGGAGTAATTAAGGATCTTTATAAAAATAAACAACATAAAAATTTTTCTCATGCCACCCCTCCCCTCGACCCATCAACCCTGAACGCCTTTCATGGCCGCACTGGTGTTCGTTTCAAACGGCAATCACTTCAATTCCTCACTTCATCCACTGGCTTTGGTTTTCTGGCCCGGCAGCACAGTCAAGGCGCTCCTGAATATGTGCTGGTCACACGTGGTACAGACCAACTTCCTGACTGGTTGACGAATGCAAATGCCGGACTGGCTGTAGGACCCAGCAGCAAGCTGGTGCATTCGGGTTTCAACGACACATTCAATTCCTACCTTACCCAGTTGCACATCCTGCTTCGGGAAGTCGGGCCGCCACCTGCAGTCATTCATTGTGTTGGCCACAGCCTGGGCGGTGCCCTGGCCAATCTGAATGCGGCATTGCTGCATGCAAGGGGTTACACAGTGTGCCTGTACACCCTCGGTGCACCCAGGGTGGGCTGTTATCCATTTGCAGTTGATCTTGAGGCAAAGTTGAAGGGCAGAGTGCACCGCGTGGTGAACCGCTTCGACCCGGTGGGCATGGTTCCTATATTCCCTTTTTGCCATGCGGCAGTGAAAGAAGACACTTACATCATTCATTCCGGCGGCAATGTCATCAGCCCGGAGGCCCATTCGGTTGACCCGGCGAAGCCGGGTTATGCAATTCAAATGAACAGGCCTGGTCGAACATGGAGCGATCTGAAGCAGCCCTTCCCCCGGGTAAGTTCGCTGAATGAAACCCTGGATGATGCAATCAAGGTTCTGGGTGCTGGCCTTTTGTTCAATGGACAGTTGCTCGTGCTGATCGGGCAGGCCATCTACACACTTTGCAGCAAAATATCACAGGCCGCTTTACTCACCACGCAACGCTTCATGGAAGGTTGTGCTGAAGCCATGGACAGGTTGGCGGAAATCCTGATACTCAGTGCAGCACAGTCATTCGTGATGAATGAGGAAGCGAAGGCAATTCTGCGGGCGATTTACCAGTTCCTTGGCAGGGGTAACCAGAAATTCACGGTCGAGCCCACCGTGGCAATGGTTCGGTGGGCACTCCATCAATTGAGTGTTGAATTGCAGGGAAAGGCGGACCTCGCCATTCGGCGTCGGTACTGAAGACATGTATTGATGACCTTGCCGCGCAACGCTTCAAGGCACCAGGTTGGGCTTTATGGTGGCTAGCACCTGGTCCACCCGGTTCCTATCCACATCCACCACTTCAAATTGCCAGCCGTTCCAGTCGAATTTTTCGGTTTTTTTCGGAATACGGCCCAATGAGGCCAACACGAAACCACCCACTGTGTGGAAATTCCCCAAGTCTTCCTGTGGCAAACCTCGGATTCCCAGCTTGGTTTTCATTTCATCCACCGGCAACAGGCCATCCAATAGCCAGGAGCCGTCTTCACGCTTCACCGCCAGGCTCTCTTCCGGTGTGTCAACCAGCGGCATCATGTCGCCCACCACGCTTGAAAGAACATCGTCGATGGTGATGATGCCTTCTGTCATTCCAAATTCGCTGACCACGAATGCAAAGGTCATTTTCTGTTGACGGAAAGTGCGCAGCAGGTCTACAAGGGTCAGCGAGGCGGGTACGAACAGCGCATTCTGAAGCGGAATTTCAGCAAAGTTGATGTCGCCTTCCATGGCGGCCTGAAGAATGTCATGGCTTTCAGCCACGCCCACCACCTGTTGCAGGCTGCCCTTGCACACGGGCAGCATGGAATGGGGCGCTTCACGCAACAGGCGCAGGTTGTCTTCCCGCGGGGCCTGCAGGTCGATGAATGCAATGTCACTGACCGGGGTCATCACCGAGGCCAGCCTGCGGTCTTCAAGCCGGAGCACATTGCTCATCAGGTGCCGCTCTTCGGGCGCCAGCATGCCGGTTTTCGCGCCCTCATCCAGAAAGGCCTGGATTTCCTCAATCGTGCTGACTGCAGGCGCTGCCTTGAAGGGAATGAAACTGAGCACAAGATCTGACCCCTTGGACAGCAATGTGATTGCGGGGCTCAGCAGTTTCAGGAATGCCGACATGAAAGGTGCGCAGAATGCAGCCACTGCTTCCGGGTTGGCAATCGCGAGGCGCTTCGGAACAATTTCACCGAAAATGATTGAAAAAGCGGTGACCAGGGCAATCGTCACAGTGAAGGAGATCAGGCCAGCCCAGCCGGACAGGGCGGGCAGGTAAAGGTCAATGTAATGTTGAAAAATTGCGGTCAGTGCAGATTCACCATAAATACCCATCAGCAGGCCAGCGGCCGTGATACCCGTTTGCGTGGCAGCCAGCAGTCGGCTGGGGTTGTCCATGATCTGCAAGGCCGCGGCAGCTTTCGGATTGCCAGCATCGGCCATGGCCTGCATTTTCGAGCGGCGACTGGAAGCCAGGGCCATTTCCGACAGGGCGAAAAAGCCTGAAACCAGTATCAGTAAAACAAGAATCCAGAAAGCATTCATATCAAGTCAGGCACGTGTTCGTTCTTTGCTGCATGTGCAGCATACCAAGGCAGTTTATCAAACCC
>DASUDJ010000199.1:0-2351 GCA_036275635.1 Limnobacter sp.
GCAGTGCCTTGCACTTCAACAAAACCGCCTTTTTCGGTCATCACCACATTCAGGTCGGTCTCACAGTTTGAGTCTTCATCATAATTCAGGTCCAGCACCACCTGCCCGTTCACCACGCCCACTGACACGGCAGCAACAAACTGCTTGATCGGGCTCTCTGCCAGTGCACCGCTGGCTTGCAGTTTTCCAATCGCATCGGCCACCGCCACCATGGCGCCGGTAATTGAAGCCGTTCGGGTACCGCCATCCGCCTGGATTACGTCGCAGTCAATCTTCAGCGTGCGCTCACCCAGCCTGTTCAGGTCCACTGCAGCACGCAGTGCACGTCCAATCAAGCGCTGAATTTCCTGCGTACGGCCACTCTGCTTGCCCTTGGCCGCCTCGCGGTCCATGCGGGTGTGGGTTGACCTGGGAAGCATGCCGTATTCAGCAGTCAGCCAACCCTGGTTCTGGCCTTTCAGGAAACCGGGTACCTTGTCTTCCACACTGCAGGTGCACAGCACGTGGGTGTCACCAAAACGCACCATCACGGAACCTTCCGCATGCCGGGTGTAATTGCGCTCAATACTGATCTTGCGCAGGGCCTGTGGGCTGCGGCCATCCGGCCGTGCATTGATGGGGGTGCTCATGCTGTGCTTCTCCAGGTAGTGACTAGAATGTGGGCTGATGTATGTGCCCGCATTATGGCGTATCTTCAAGGTCCAGGAACAA
The DNA here is from genome assembly GCA_036275635.1 of Limnobacter sp. GTDB lineage: Bacteria > Pseudomonadota > Gammaproteobacteria > Burkholderiales > Burkholderiaceae_B > Limnobacter. Next base: position 712 of record DASUDJ010000199.1, read on the forward strand.
CTGGTATTCCCCTTTTGCAGGCTGATGCGGCCGTGTAGCCGTCAATCCTTCGGTCAGCGCCGGGTCAACCAGGTGGCTTGCGCGGATGCCCAGCAGGCGGATGGTGGAACGTGCACCATGCTGCTGGAAAGGAATCTTCTTCAGGCAGGCCCGAGCAGCCAGCAGGATATCTTCTGTGCTGCTGCTCAGGTTGCCGTTGGTGACATCACGGGTCAATGAACTGAAATCCGCAAACCGAACCTTTACACCAATGGTTTTCGCAAGGCGCTGCTTCCTGGACAGGTCACCCGACAATCTTTCCGCCAATTGAGTCAGGATTTGGGTCAGATTTTCTCGGTGCCGGCGAACATGCATGTCATGCTCGAATGTGGTTTCACGACTGATGCTTTTCGGCTCCGAAAACAGCACCACTTCTCGGTGATCAATCCCATTGGCGCTCTCATGCATCCAGCGACCGTAACTTTCACCAAAACGCTGCTGCAACAACACAAGAGGCTGGGTGGCCAGTTGGGCAATGGTTGAAATACCCATGGACTGCAGTTTTTCCTGGGCCTTCGGCCCTATTCCGTTGATTTTTCCAACCGGCAGGGGCCAGATGATGTGGCGGAACTCGTGGGGCTGCACCATGCTGAGCCCGTCGGGCTTTTGAAGGTCAGAGCAAATCTTGGACGTCAGCTTGTTCTCCGATAGCCCGACCGAACAGGTCAGGCCACCGGTTGCGCGGCTGACTGCCGCCTTCAGAGCCTTGGCGATATCAGCCGCTTGTTGAAAGTCTCCACCGGTTTCGGAGGTCAGGTCGATGTAGATTTCGTCTATGCCCCGGTCTTCCACCTGGGGCGCGATGTCCCGCACTGCCGCCTTGAACTGCCGGGACAGGGTTTTGTACCATTCAAAGTCAGCCGGCAACAAAACGGCATGTGGCGCCAACTTCGCAGCTTTCATTGTTGGCATTGCAGAATGCAGCCCGAGGGCTCGCGCCTCATAGTTTGCCGTGGTCAGCACACCCCGGCCCTGGTACTGTGCCAGGACAGGAAATTGCCTGCCCTCCAGTGGCTGAATGCCCCGGCGGCCGCCCACCGCCACCGGAAGTCCTTTCAGGGCCGGGTTGCGAACCAGTTCGGCATTGGCATAAAACGCATCCATGTCCAGATGCGCAATAATTCGTCCCGCCAAACACACCCCCGTGGAAAACAAGCTGCAAGCCAGAGTTTACAATCCTGACAACATGAATCCCGGATTGGCAGGCCTGAAATGAGCAAGGACAGCAAGAACACAGCCGCAGTACACAGTATGACGGGGTTTGCAAATGCCCAAAGCCTGACCAGGGCGGGCAGCCTGGGCATGGAATTGCGCAGTGTGAACTCGCGTTTTCTCGACCTGAACTTTCGCATGGCAGATGAATTGCGGGTGTTCGAGCCCATGATTCGTGAACGCCTGATGAACGCCCTGAGTCGGGGCAAGGTGGAGTGCCGCATTTCCTGGGGGCGGGCCGAGGGCGAAAAGCGCATTCCAAAGGTTGACCTGGACCAGGTACGCCAATTGGCTGCACTTGAGCTGGCCATTCAGGGTGCAATGCCGAAGATGGGTGGCTTTCGAATCACGGATATCCTGAACTGGCCCGGCGTGGTGGAAGACGACAG
>DASUDJ010000200.1:0-4590 GCA_036275635.1 Limnobacter sp.
ACCGGCACACCGCTGGACGCAGTACTCGGCCCAGTGTCCGAGGCTGTGATGGGTGGCGGTGAAGGCAGCGAAGGCCCAACCGGTACACCACTTGATGCAGTGCTCGGCCCAGTGTCCGAGGCTGTGATGGGTGGCGGTGATGAACCCCCTGCAACTCCGCTGGATCCGTTGACCGCCGCACTGATGGAAAATTCAGACCCGGCAGTGTTCTCGGAAAACCTGGCCGGCGTCATTACCGATGTAGGGAACAACACACCCCTGCAAGATGTAACCGACCAGCTTGCAGCCGCGATTGCTGGTGGCGGTGAAGGCAGCGAAGGCCCTACCGGCACACCGCTGGACGCTGTACTCGGCCCAGTTTCTGAAGCTGTCATGGGTGGCGGTGAAGGCAGCGAAGGCCCAACCGGTACACCACTTGATGCAGTGCTCGGACCAGTGTCCGAAGCTGTGATGGGTGGCGGTGAAGGCAGCGAAGGCCCCACCGGCACACCGCTGGACGCAGTACTCGGCCCAGTGTCCGAGGCTGTGATGGGTGGCGGTGAAGGCAGCGAAGGCCCCACCGGCACACCGCTGGATGCAGTACTCGGCCCAGTTTCTGAAGCCGTGATGGGTGGCGGCACTGGCGAGTCCCCGATTCCGACTGACCCATCAGCATTGACTGACCTGCTGACCGGAGATGCCTCGCCGATTGGTTCCCTGCCTGCAGCGCCAAGCCAGTTGCAGCCAATCACAGACCCATTGAGCGGTTTGGCAAGCTAATCAGTATCACCCCCCTCTCAACCCCTCTTCGGAGGGGTTTTTTTTTGAATCTGGCCAGCAAACCAACCAGTAAAAGTAATAACAATACGGACAAACTCTTCCAGTCTCACTATGAACAGTTCACAACGCATCGGTCAAATTATTTCAAGCACTGACAATCTGATTGTCCAGAGGCAAGGGGAACAACTCAGCCTGCGACAGGGCGATGCAATCCTGGCCGGTGATGTCATCCAGAACCGGGAGAACACTCCGATTGAAATCGAACTTCCGGCCCAGGCACCAGGTCAGGCAGACTCACTGCTCAGCCTCGCGCCGGATTCAGCCGCCTTGATCAGCCTACGGGCCGAGGGCAGCCAGCCACTTGTTGAAGTCAGCCCCCTGACTGGCGGCGTAGAACTGTACGCTGTCAGCCAGGGTGACAATGGGGCAGTATTGCTTGCAGAAGCTGGTGGTGAATTCAGTGGCCTGGTGGGCACAGGCCTGCTTTCCGCCGGTTCATTCACAGGCGCCGGCGGTCTGGCCACTGCAATCGGCGGGGGCGTGGGTGTGGCAGCTCTGGCCACTTCATCCGGGGACGACATCAATACGTCAGGAAACACATTCACCGATGTAAGGGTCGACAACCCGGACAACACTGGTGGACAGCCACCCACAGATGGCGAAACCGATCCCGAAACCCCACCTTCAGAGCCTGAGGAACCTGCAAATCCTGAAAACCCGGATGAACCGGGACAACCAGAAGACCCAGGCACAATGCCACCTGGCGACAGTGATGGCGACATCACTGGCACCCCACTGGACATCCTGCTGGATCCACTGGCCGACCCGCTGGATCCACTGGCCGACCTGCTGGATCCACTGGCCGACCTGCTGGACGGCACTCCCCTGTCTGCTGTCACAGACCCGGTATTCAACCTGCTGGATACACTGCCTTCATTGCCGATAGGCTCTGCACCCAACCCGGCCGAAAGCTTGCCGGTTGACTCACTGACCGGTGGCTTGCCGGTCTGAAGCCTTATTCAAACTTGTCGTAATGGATGTTTTCCGGTTTCACCCCGAGACTGGAAAACTTCGCAATTGCAGCATCAATCATCGCGGGTGGGCCGCACAGATAGGCCTGCACACAGGGCCAGTCCAACTGCAGTTGATCCAGTTGATCCGTCACATAGCCGCGCTTGCCCTGCCAGGCTGACCCGGCCGGTTCCTCGGACAACACCTGCGTAAATGTAAGCGAGCCACGCCACCCCTGCTGGATTGCAGAAATTTCCTTTTCGGAATACAGGTCCTGCCGCGTGCGTGCGCCGAACAGGTAAACCGCATCCCTGCTTTCTCCCGCCCACTTGGCTTGGTCCAGCAGACTCAGGATGGGTGCCATTCCACTTCCACCCGCCACGCAGACAATAGGTGCAGGTTTGTCACCTTCAGCAGGGCGCAGGTAGAAATCACCAAACGGACCACTCACGCTCAAGCGGGTTTCCTGCCGGTTCGCAGCAAACAGCCACTCGGTGAACCTGCCTCCCGGCACCTTCCGGACATGGAAAACCAGTTCACTGGCCTCCTGCCCTTTTGGCGCGATTGCAAAGCTGTAATTGCGCGACAGGCTGAATTCCTCCAGGCGGATTTCTGCATACTGGCCAGCCTTGAAAGGCATCGGATCATCCAGGGAAACACGCAACTCCAGGATGTCATGGGTCAGGTCCTTTTGACCCACAATCGTACCCCTGGTCTCCACCAGCCGGTCTCCGCCCGAGGTCAGCTCCACCTCGATTTCCAGGTCGGTTTCGGGAATTGACTGGCAGGCCAGGATCATTCCGGCCTTCAAATCCTCTGCACTCAGCACATAGCTGGAATCGGTCAGTTCACGCACCTTCCCGCTTTTCAGCTTGCACTTGCATTGCGTGCAGCTTCCCACTCGGCAGTTGTGTGGAAAGCCGAGGCCAGCCGACAGGGCTGAATTCAGGATCACCTTGCGACCCTTTTCAACCTGGAAGCTTTGCCCGCCCGGGGCCACATTCACCGTGTGGCTTTCACGAACCCTTTTGCCAGATGCAACGCCACCCTGAAAACCAAGCCATTCAAGCAGTTTCATGTTGTTCTCCCGGAACAGGTTGATCAGGCGGTTGCCCGAGTGGTCAGGCCTGCGGCCTGCTGGCCAAGCTGGGCAGACTTCAGGCCCGGCATCCCGCTTTTCAGGCTGGCCTCGATTGCCAGCTTTTTCTCTTCCGGTGTGGCGAAGTTTTCATCCCAATGATTCAACAGGGGAGTCATCACCCGCTTGTAAAGTGGCGGCACCAGGGCCAACAGAATGGTGCCCAGGTAACCAGTGGGCAGCATGGGTGCATGCCGGTAGCTGCGCAGGTTCCAGTATTCCTGGTCTGCTTCGGCATGGTGGTGGGAATGCCGGGTCAGGGCATACAGCAGCGCTGTGGACACGGATGCATTCGTGTTCCAGCTGTGGCGTGGCTCCACCTTGTCTTCAGGCCGACGCACAATACCGTAGTGCTCCATGTAATTCACGATTTCAAGCAGGGTCTTGCCGCCCGCACTCATGACCCAGAACATGGCCACGGCTGCCCAGCCGCCAATGTAAAAAGCCGATGCAAACAGGGAAAGGCTCATCAGGTTGCCGCGCATCATGCGGCTGTGCAACGGGTTCCACACAGACTGGTTGAACTTGGCCAGCCGTTGTTTTTCCAGCTTCCAGGCTGACTTGTAGCCGCCAATCGTGCTCTTGAATACGAAACCGTATACATTTTCGCCACGCTGGGCTGTGGCGGGGTCAGCAGGCGTACCCAGGTTCTTGTGGTGACCATACACATGCTCAATGGCGAATGAGGCATCGCAGGTGAAGGCCAGCATCCAGCGCCCCAGCACCATGTCCCGCAGGCTGTAGGTGCGGTGGGTCAGCTCATGGCCCACATTGGTGCCGCCCGCACCAAACAGAAAGGCACCAGCCACTGCACCAGCAAACCACTGGTACCAGGTTGTGTCGGCCTGCAATTGCAACCGGTCATAGCCAAAGGTGTTTTTCATGAAGGCATCAATGCCCAGCACATCCACTGGGGCAACACCCCATGCGAAGCAAAGGGTCACCCACATCAGGATGGGCAAGGTCAACCACAGCATCAGGTTCAGAAAAAACTCGCCCTCCATGCGCGGCTCGCTCCTGTCCTCGGGCAGCACAATATCACCCAGCGCAACCACCAGCACCAAGGCCGCGATGCCGGTGTACATCCAGGCACCGCCCTGCATCATGGCGTGCATCACGCCAAAGGCGATCATGGGAAAAGTCGTGAATTTCAGATAATGCAGCATCGGATGTCTCCCGTTCAAAATTGCTCCGATTTGTTTTTGTGGAGCAGAATGTCCGTCCTCTGGATTGCATGTTAACGATTGTAAACATGCTCGTCAACCTACTTTTTCCCATTCATTCAAAACCTTGAAACCGGTATCTGAAACAGGTGTTCGGGTTTTCTATATAATCCGTAACCTATGACCTCCAGCAATCTGACCATGCATGGGCGCACCCGGCTTATTGAGGCGGCCCTCAACCTCAGCTACCACCGGCGTAGCTTCTCCAGCCTCGGCATCCGGGAAATTGCCCGCGAGGCCCAACTTTCGGCGCCTGCCTTTTATCGTCACTTCGAAGACCTGGCCGACCTTGGCACGGCAGTTATCCTGGAGGTAGAAAAGGCAGTACTGGAGGCATTTACCGAAGTCCGCATCAGCACTGCCAGGGAAGCTGACCTTGACATTCGCCCCATGCTGGTCAAACGTTTCTTTGACTGGGCAGCAGAAAACCCGAAACACGTGGTGGTCGGGGCTTCCGAG
>DASUDJ010000201.1:0-4880 GCA_036275635.1 Limnobacter sp.
GCTGGATAGGCGACAGACACAGGCGGGGGCGGGCTGCACAGGCCGGGCAGGCAATAAGCGCCTACAACAGTGGGCAGGCGATAAACATGCAAAGCAGCAGGCTGCGCAGGATTTAGAGTAAACCCTCATCCGTTCCAAACCCCACTCCGTATAAACTTCATCAATCCCACCATTGCACTGCAGCAACCGTGAAAAAGCTCCTGAAAACCGCGTTGAAAATCAATGAATTGGCTGTCAATACCGCGACCAATGCGGCCGACTGGTTTTTCCGCAAGGAAATCCTGATCCAGTCCGGAAAAACCGAATACGAAGTGATTGCGGAGCACCTGCCGATGCGGGTCCGGTATTACGCCCCTGCGGAACAATCTCCCGGCGCAAGCCTGGCCAGCGGTGAAACCGAGGCTCCTGCACGGCGGCGTCATGCAGTGCCACTGGTGCTGGTTCCTCCACTCGGAGTAACAACCGAAACATTCGACCTGATGCCCGACCGCAGCCTTGTGAAATTCATGGTGGAGGCAGGCTACCAGGTGTACCTGGTGGACTGGGGCAAGCCCGAACGCAAGGATGCCCACCTCGGCCTTTATGACTATAGCCACGACATGATGGGCCTGGCCCTTCAAACAGTGCGTGCCCACAGCCAATCTCAGGAAGTGTCGCTGTTTGGCTGGTGCATGGGTGGGCTGCTGTGCCTGCTGTATGCGGGTTATGGGGAAGACAAACACATCCGCAACCTGGTGACCGTGGCCAGTCCGATCGACCTGCGTGATGGAAAGAATATCATGGCGGTTGCATCCAATACCCTGAATGTGACTGCACGCTTCATTCGAAAGTACAGCGAATTCCGGCTTGACCGCATCAATCCCGTGCTGTTCAGCCCACCCGGCTGGATGGTCAGCCTGGGTTTCAAGCTCACAGCACCGGTGGCCAGCATCACCACTTACTGGGATTTGCTGACCCGCCTGAACGACCGGGAATTCGTGGAGCAGCACACCACCACGGCTGATTACCTGAACAACATGATGCTCTATCCGGGTGGCGTGGTGCGCGATTTCATGATCCGCTTTGCAGTCGACAACAAGCTGGCCCGCGGCAAGGTAAAAATCGGCGAGAAATTTTCCGACCTGGGCAACATCACGGCCAACATGCTGGTGTTTGCAGGTGAAACCGATCACCTGGTGCCGGCCAGCATGGCAAAGAAAAGCCTGAAAATGGTGACCTCCAAGGACAAATCATTCCTGCTGGCTCCCGGCGGGCACATGGGGGTCATCCTGGGCGGCAAAGCCAGGGAACATGTGTGGAAGCAGGCGGCTGACTGGTTGCGTCCCCATTCCCAAATCGAACAGCCTGCCCCCAAGCCGGCCAGAAAACCCAGGGCTGCATCACGCGTAGCGGGCAGAAAGAAAATCGACGGCGCAATTGCCCAGGCCGCCTGAATCAAGAGGTTCTTGAACCGACAAAGGCATGGGGCACGACGCGCCATGCAATCTGTCCGCCAGGCAGTTTCCATTCAGGTTTAACGCCCCGGCAATCAAAGCCTGTCACAAAATCTTCACAATACAGTTTTATATTTCCATTATTATGGAATCATGGAAGAACACAACATCATCAAAGCCCTGTCTGCCCTGGCCCAGCCCTCCAGGCTGCGCATTTTCCGCGCACTGGTGGTTCAGGGACCAGGCGGCCTTACCCCTGGCCAACTGGCGGAGCAACTGGATATACCGCCAGCCACCCTGTCCTTTCACCTGAAGGAACTCAGCAATGCAGGCCTGGCGCAACCCATCCGGGAGGGGCGCCATCTAATCTACAGCGTTTGCTTTGAACAAATGAATGGCGTAGTGAACTACCTCACGGAAAACTGCTGCCAGGGCAAGGGCTGTGCGCCAGAAACCAGACCAACAACACATTGCGAGACTGAAAATGAGTGACAAGACATTCAATGTGCTTTTCATCTGCACCGGCAATTCAGCCCGATCCATCCTGGCCGAAGCCCAACTGAACCAGCTGGGTCGGGGTCAATTCCGCGCCTTTTCCGCCGGCAGTTTTCCCACAGGGCAGGTCAATCCGAATGCGATTGAAATCCTGAAACGCTGGGACATCGATACAACAGGCCTGCGCAGCAAAAGCTGGAATGAATTCGCTGAACCCGGCGCGCCAAAAATGGACTTCGTGTTCACCGTCTGCGATCAGGCGGCTGGTGAGGTATGCCCAGTCTGGCCCGGTCAGCCCATCCTGGCCCACTGGGGCGCCCCCGACCCTGCCAAGGCAGAAGGCACTCCAGAACAGGTGCTTCAGGAATTCCGGAATGTGGCTCTGCTTCTGCGCAAGCGAATTGAACTGATGCTGGCCCTGCCGCTGACCAAGCTTGAAAAACTGGCCATTCAACATGAAGTCGAACAGATAGGAAAAGTATCCTCATGAGCATCAATGTACTCATTCTCTGCACCCACAACTCCGCGCGCAGCGTGCTGTCCGAGGGCATGCTGAACCACCTGGCCCGGCAGTACGGCAAGAACATCAAGGCCTACAGTGCAGGCAGTGCACCCAGCGGTCGCATCAATCCCTACGCCATCCAGGCGCTGAACAATGCCGGCATTGAAACCAGTTCGTACACCAGCAAAAGCTGGGATGTGTTCACTGAACCCGGCGCACCGAAGATCGACATCGTGATTACGGTGTGCGACAGTGCTGCTTCAGAACAATGCCCGTACTGGCCGGGCAGCCCGGTGAAAGTTCACTGGGGGTACCCAGACCCATCCAATGAGGTTGAGGAAAACAAGCCCCGCGCTTTCGAACTCACCCGCCAGGCCATCGGCTACAAGATGATGCAACTCATACAGCTCCCGCTTGAAACCATGAGTGCCACCGAGCTGAATGCAGCACTGGCGGCAATCGGGCGGAGCTAAGCCATGGTGATCTCCTTACCAAAAAAACTGGCTGCGGAATTCCTGGGCACACTGTTGCTGCTTGCAATCGTGATCGGCTCTGGCGTGATGGCGGAAAACCTCTCCAGTGGAAACAACGGGGTTGCGCTAATCGCCAACACCCTGGCCACGGTGTTTGGCCTTTATGTGCTGATTGAAATCCTGGGCCCAGTCAGCGGTGCCCATTTCAATCCGGTGGTGACACTCAGCATGGTGCTGTTGAAGCGACAAGCCGGAAGGGAGCTGCTTCCCTACATCATGGTCCAGCTGGCTGGTGCATTTGCTGGCGCCATCCTTGTTCACCAGATGTTCGACATGCAGTTGCTTCAGTTCTCTGACAAGGCGCGCACCGGCTGGGGCATCTGGACTGGGGAAATCGTGGCCACCGCGGGCCTGCTGCTGGTCATCTTGCTGGCCAGGCAGGAAAGGGTTGCCGGTCTTGTCGCCTGCTACATTGGCGCGGCTTACTGGTTCACATCCAGCACCTCATTTGCCAACCCGGCGGCCGCATTTGGCAGGCTGTTTTCCAACAGCTTTGCAGGCATTGCGCCGGCAGATGTGCCCGCCTATGTGGTGTTTGAAGTGCTGGGCGGCTTGGTCGGGCTTGCCATCTACAAGCTTTTGAAAACCGACTCAGCCCAACAAACCATTCATTCGCAACGGGCCTCCGCCTCAGGCACCTCCGCTTCAGCTACTTCCGATTCAACTACTTCTGCTGCGGGTTCCAGGCAGGCGGCTTGATCAGGCACAACATGCGGTTCCTGAAATCGGGGGCCGCTTTCATTTTTTCAATCAAATGCCCCCAACCGGCCACCGCCTGCTTCAGCGGGTTGGTGGTCAACACCGGCGTCAAGGTGCCATACTCAGGCTTCACATCCGGCACGAACTCCCGGTAGGTGCCAAACCAGCGATCCCACACGATCAATATTCCACCGTAATTGCAGTCGTGGTATTCCTCGTTCTTGGCATGGTGCAGCCTGTGGTGCTGCGGGCAATTGAACACCTTCTCAAACCAGCCGTGAATCTCGAACGTCTCGGTGTGTATCCAGTACTGGTACAGCAGGTTCACCGTGTGGGCGAAGGTCACCACGATCGGGTCCATGCCCAATAGCGGCATGGGCAGCCAGAACACGAATGCATAGAATGGCCCCAGGGTGGACTGCCGCAAGGCGGTACTCAGATTGTATTTTTCACTGGTGTGATGGTTCGAATGCTCAGCCCAGAATGCGGCACAGCGGTGGGCCACCCGGTGATACCAGTAGTAGCAGAAGTCATCCAGCACCAGCAGAACCGGCAAAAACCACCAGCTTGATACATTCCACTCAAGCAGTCGGTGCTGGTACAGCCACAACATGATGGGGTACACCCACAGCACACTCAGGCCCATGGTCACCAGCTTCAAGGCACCCATGGCAATTGAGCACAGGGAATCCTTCAACTCGTAGCCAGCATAAAACCCTTTCGGCTTTCTGCGCATGGCCCAGCCTTCAATCGCCATGGCCGCAAAGAAATAGGGAATCGCCACGGCGTACATCAGCAAGGTCAGCTGCTCATAATCAGGCAAAGTCAAACCCATTTCCCCTCCGGCTTGCTGCTTCAATCTGTGAAATACATTACACAAAAATCATTTGATGTATCGAATCGTAATCTTGAACAGCCTGTTGCTCAATCCCAATTTTGCTGACGCACCAAAAGCAAAAGGCCCCTTGCGGGGCCTTTCAAACTTCAATCATCTCTGAAGCGTTATCACTTCAGCGCAATTGCCTTGCCATCAGCCGCTTTCACATTTTTCCAGGCTGCATCAATCAACTTGATGGTGGAATCTGGCAGCGGCACATAATCCAGGTCAGAAGCCAGCTTGTCGCCTTTCGTGTAAGCCCAGTTGAAGAACTTCAGCACTTCAGCTGCCTTGGCAGCATCAGCCTGCTGTGTGTGGAACAGGATGAATGTGGCACCAGT
>DASUDJ010000202.1:0-2913 GCA_036275635.1 Limnobacter sp.
ATCACCTTTCAACTTCAATGGAACACTGCGGATGGTTTTCACATTTGCGGATACATCTTCACCCACGGTGCCATCACCCCGTGTGATGGCTCGAATGAATACACCATTCTCGTAGTGGATTGAAATTGCCAGACCATCGAATTTCGGATCCACCGAATAGGCCACAGTTTCGGAAGATGGAAGATCGGCCAGCTCCTTGACCCGCCGGTCGAAGGCAATTACATCACCGTCTTCAAAGGCATTGCCCAAGGACAGCATCGGTATGCGATGGGCAACCTGTTCGAAGCCCTCAGATGGCTTTCCACCCACCCGTTGTGTCGGCGAGTCCGCTTGGATCAGATTGGGGTGGGCAGTCTCAAGCGCCACGAGCTGCTGATAAACACGGTCATATTCCGAGTCGGGCACCTCGGGTGCATCCAGCACGTAAGAGGCATGCTCCCATCGCACAAGCTGCTTGATGAGCCGCAGCATCTGTTGCTGTGGTGACTCAGGCTCTTCAACCTCGTTTTCAAACAGGTCCAGGTTGGTCATGAAAACAGAATGCGGGATGCAGGCGTGCCGGGAGCAAAACCGGAGTCGCTCAGGTTCCTGACCCTTTCAATCAATTGGTTGTAGATGCCTTCAATCGCTTGGGTGCTCAGCGTTCTGCCTGAGTCGTCCATCAGGGGGGCACCGAACTTCTCATTCATGCCGTGGCAAACGGTAACAATGTCACCAAGTGCCTTTACAGGTTCGGCTGAATTGGGCACATCAATACTGAAGCTCAACAGGCGTTTGCCGGGCGCATTGTGAATCACCATGCTGGCCAGGGAGCCACTTTCATCACCAAGAAACCACTGGTGGCCCTTCTGTTCCCAACCGGCTGCCTGAAGTGCCTCACCCACGGTATTTTCCTGTACCGTATCAGGCAACAGGCAATGCAGTCCCAAAAGCGTATCCAGTGCCGCAGCGGCCTGGTCAAGGGTCTCCGCTTTTGCCACGACTTCCTTCATTTCTGGAAACTCGATGTCGGCATTGTGATCCTCTGCAAATCGCTTCAGCTTCGCGAGCACCTCTGAAAACTCGATGGTGCTTAATGGCCCTTTGCGGTTGGCAATCTGCACGCTCGCTTTCAATGTGCGGGCAGTGCCTTGATAGGGGTAAGCCTGAAACCAAAGGGTCTCGGTGCTGTCGTCTTCTACAGGGCTGACTGAATACACGATCTTCTTGCGATTGATCTGCTCCAGGCTGTCTGTCAGGTTTTTCCAGGTGTTGGCATCCTTTTCCTCTTCAAAACGGATCAGGAAGTCTGCAAACAGGCGCTTGTCCACGACGGTCTGCGGCGTGTTTTCCAGACCTTGTTCGAGGCCAGCGGGGTTTTGCCCTGAACCAAGTGACAAAGATATGTACTCGGCAGCGTCATCTTCGCCCTTCTCCACGCCTCCCAGGCCAGGCTCAGTTCGTTGCTGGGCGGCTTTTCCGGTATTGCCGTTCAGCAGAGGATCCTCGTCACTGGTACCAAAACGCTCACTGGCCTGTTTTCTGAGGCGGTAGTCCTGCCACCAGTTGTAGGCAATCATCGCCACAATGCCGCCGCCACCAACGATCAGCAAGGTTAGTTGTAAATCACTCATACGGTTTCCGTTGCCATTTTTTCAGCAGCTGCCAGGTCAACTGCCACGATGCGGGAAACCCCTTTTTCCTGCATCGTGACGCCAATCAGCTGCTGCGCCATTTCCATGGCGATTTTATTGTGGGAAATGAACAAAAACTGGGTTTGTTCAGACATTTGTTTCACCAGGCGGCTGAACCGCTCGGTGTTTGCATCATCAAGTGGTGCATCGACCTCGTCCAGCAAACAGAAGGGTGCCGGATTCAGTTCAAAAATTGCAAATACAAGGGCAGTGGCAGTCAAGGCCTTTTCTCCGCCCGACAGCAGGTGAATGGTGCCATTTTTCTTTCCGGGTGGTTGAGCGAACACCTGCACGCCTGCATCCAGGATCTCATCGCCGGTCATGACCAGCCGCGCTTCTCCGCCACCGAAAAGCTTCGGGAAAAGCCTCGAGAAGTGTCCGTTGACCACATCAAAGGTTTCGGACAGCAAGTCTCGGGTTTCCTTGTCGATCTTGCGAATGGCATCCTCAAGCGTTTCCATGGCTTCGACCAGGTCAGCCGCCTGCTGGTCAAGGAACGTTTTCCGCTCGGTGGCGGCGGCCAGTTCTTCCAGGGCTGCAAGATTTACCGCCCCCAGTTCCTGCATGCTGTTCACCAAGCGGGTCACTTCGGACTGCAGGACAGAAGCCTTGGGCGGAATATCCATTGCCATGAACTGCCGCCCGAGATCTTCCACATCAGCCTGCACCTCATCCAGCAGGGTCTTGTACTGCTCAATGGTCAACTCAGCCGCCTGGATTTTCAGAGCCAGGTCCTGGATCGTGTTTCGCAAGGGCTCTGCCTGCCGGTCGCTTTCCTTTTCAGCCCGCTCCAGCTCGGAAACCCTGCTCATGACCTGTTCAAGAGCATCACGAGACACAGCAAGCCTTTCCTCGGCAATCACACGTTCTTCCAGCGCGATTTGCAGGTCTTCCTGCCCCTGATCCACGGACAGGCTTTCCAGTTCTCCCTGGGCGATTTGCTTTCGCTGGCGAATCTGCTGGATTTGACCTGACGCAAATGCCAGTTCCCTTTCGCATTCACGCAGGCGGGAATCCTGGTTGCGCAGGTTGAACTCCGCATCCTGGCGTTGTCGCTGGGCAGTCTGGACCTTGGTCTGCACGTCGCGCAGCGCCTGCTCAGCCTGGGTAACCCTGTCTTTCTGGGCTTCCAGTAATTCACTGGCCTGGGCCAGTTCCTCATCCAGTGCGGCGTACCTGTCCTCAGACTCCAGCAACAAGGCCTGCTGCTCCTCGAGTTCGCTTTGCAGCAGGGCCCGGT
>DASUDJ010000203.1:0-4427 GCA_036275635.1 Limnobacter sp.
CAGCACCAGGGCCAGCAAATCCGGGGTGATCCAGTTACGGTCGATCGGAATGAACTTGAAAAGGACTGCAGCCACCAGTGAAAACACGATGAACCACGGATTGACCGGCCTCAGGATTTCGGAAGAACCCAGCGGATTAATTGCCATTGCCGCCCTCCTGCGTTTTCAGAGTGGAAGTCGGGGAAGCGGGTGTGGCCGCAGCGCCCGAGGAAGGCTGGGCAGGGCTTTCCGGAGTGCTGTCATCGACGCTGGTTGCAGCCTCGGCGTCGGCTTCGCGGAATGTATCAAGGACCAGCACGAATCGGTGTTTTTCCACACCTGCGATCGGCTCGCACAGAATGCTGGCGAACGCATATCGAGAATTGCGCTCCACCTTGATCACCCTGGCCACTGGTATGCCCCGGGGGTAGACGCCGTCAAGGCCTGACGTCACCAGCAGGTCATTGTTTTCAATGTCGGAATTGGCCGCCATGAAGCGCAGCTCGAGCAGCCCGCCATCCAGCCCGCCATATGCCACGCTGCGTATGCCGTTGCGCAGGTTTTCAACCGGAATGATCTGTTCCTTGTCGGTGATCAGGCTGACTTCCGAACGGCTCGGAAAGGTGCGGGTGACCTGGCCTAGAAGGCCCAGCTCATCTATCACGGGCATGCCTTCCTTCACGCCCTGTATCAGCCCTTTGCCGAGGATGATTTTTCGGGAGAAGGGGTCTCGGGCATCACTCGTGATTTCACTCAGAATAGAGCGCTTGACCCGCAGCGTGTTGCCAACATTCATCAGCCTTCGCAGCTTCTCGTTTTCCTGGCGCAGGGTTTCCAGTTCATGCAGCCGCTGCCGGTCATGAAGCTGTTGCCTGATCAGCATGTCTTTTTCGGCCTGCAGTGAGTCCAGCGTCGTGATGTAATCGAATCCTGACTTGCCCCACTCAACTGGAAGGGCTGCAATCCTCTGGATCGGATAGAGGGCAGTGCCAACCACCTTTCGCACCACTTCCATGGCGCCAAACCGCGCATCGGCAAACAGCAAGCCGACTGAAAGCGCAACAAAGAAAGCCAGCCGCGCTTTTGCGGATGGCCCCTGCTTGAACAATGGTGGTGGTGAGTACTCCATAGGCCTGTCACCGCTCCGGGAGGCCTGATTTCAGGCTGTCCCGGAAACGGTTTGATCTTCGGTGCTTATTCGCTGGTAAAAATTGTGCCCAGCTTGTCCATGCGTTCAAGGGCCAGTCCACAACCGCGTACCACGCAGGTCAATGGGTCTTCGGCCACATGCACCGGCAGGCCGGTTTCTTCCATCAACAGGCGGTCCAGGTCGCGCAGCAGGGCGCCACCACCGGTCAGCATCATGCCACGCTCGGCAATGTCTGCACCCAGTTCTGGCGGGGTCTGCTCCAGTGCAGACTTCACGGCAGAAACAATCTGGTTCAGGGGCTCTGTCAACGCCTCGAGAATTTCATTGGAAGAAATCGTGAAACGGCGTGGAATGCCTTCCGACAGGTTGCGGCCGGTGACTTCCATGTCTTTCACTTCCGAACCGGGGAATGCGGAGCCAATCTGCTTCTTGATGGCTTCTGCGGTGGGTTCGCCGATCATCATGCCGTAGTTGCGACGAATGTAGCTGATGATGGCTTCATCAAACTTGTCGCCACCCACCCGCACGCTGCCCGCGTACACCATGCCACCCAGGGAAATAATGCCCACTTCGGTGGTGCCACCCCCAATATCAACCACCATGGAACCCGAGGCTTCCGACACGGGCAAGCCAGCGCCAATTGCCGCGGCCATGGGTTCTTCAATCAGGTAAACCTGGGATGCACCTGCACCCAGTGCGCTTTCCCGAATGGCCCTGCGCTCAACCTGCGTGGACCCACAGGGCACACAGATGATAATGCGTGGGCTGGGCGAGAACAGGCGGCTTTCATGCACCATCTTGATGAACTGCTTCAACATCTGTTCAGTCACGGTGAAGTCGGCAATTACACCGTCTTTCATGGGGCGGATGGCCTCGATGTTGCCCGGAACCTTGCCCAGCATCTGCTTGGCTTCGAGTCCCACTGCGGTGATGGTTTTCTTGCCGTTGGGACCACCTTCCTGGCGAATTGCAACTACGGATGGCTCGTCAAGAACGATGCCCTTGGTACGGGCATAGATCAGGGTGTTGGCCGTGCCCAAGTCAATGGCCAGATCATTCGATAAATAGCTGCGGAGAAACCCAAACATGGTGATGTTCTAACCTGTACGTGTAGTTGGAGAGCGGCCTGGTCTGTAACGCTCAAAGTTGTGGAGAAGAAGTTCGGTCTGCCACTATTTATGGGGACTTCACTTGTCAAGTGGCGTAACTACCGATGATAACCTATAAAATAAACGGACATCGATCAACACAGACTTTCACAAAGCGGCTTTTGCATCATTTAGAGGCGATGTTCAGGCCTGCTTTTGGGTGGAGAAAAAACATGTCCCTGGATTCCGGACAAATTGCAAAAATAGCCGCACTGGCTCGCCTGAAACTCGACCCGGAACAGGCGCCTGCCCTGCAGCAGCAATTGAACAACATCATGCAGCTGGCAGATCGGCTGGGTAGTGAAAACACTGCCGGTGTAGAGCCCCTGGCCCATCCGATTTCCCTGATCCAGCCAATCGCCCTGCGCCTTCGTGAAGACCGGGTAACCGAGGCTGACAATCGCCCTGCCAATATGGCCAATGCACCCGCCGCTGAAAAAGACCTTTTCCTGGTGCCCAGGGTGATCGAGTAAGCCAGCCCAGCTGGTCTGATTGCCGCATCATTTTTCAAGACAACCTGATACCGGAATGTGACTTCAAGCATGTCCATCAAATTTCAAACAATTTCCCAGCTGAGAGCCTTGCTGGATGACAAAAAGGCCAGTGCCACCGAATTGGCGCAAGAGGCGCTGCAACTTGCCCGTCAGCAAGGCCAATTGAACGCACTGGTCGACATCCGGGATGACCTCACCTTGCAGCAGGCTGCCCAGGCCGATGTTCGGCTGGCAGCAGGAGAAAGGGGGGCGTTGCTGGGCATTCCCACGGCCCACAAGGATATTTTCGTCACCAAGGGATGGAGCAGCACTGCAGGTTCGAAAATGCTGGCCGGTTATCAAAGCCCATTCGATGCAGAGGTGGTTGCCCGACTGAACTCGGCCGGTACTGTCAGTATTGGAAAATTGAACTGCGATGAATTCGCCATGGGGTCGTCCAACGAGAAAAGCGCTTTTGGTCCCTGTCTGAATCCCTGGGACGAGACGGCCGTGCCCGGTGGTTCTTCCGGTGGGTCTGCCGTGGCCGTGGCCGCAGGCGTGGTGCCTTTCTCCACGGGTACAGACACGGGCGGATCAATCCGCCAGCCAGCCTCGCTTTGCGGCATCACCGGCATCAAGCCCACCTACGGCAGCTGCAGCCGCTATGGCATGATCGCCTACGCCAGCAGCCTGGACCAGGCAGGCCCAATGGCCCGCAGCGCCCGCGATTGCGCATTGGTGTTGAATGCCATGGTGGGCTTTGATGAGAAAGACAGCACCAGCATTCAGCGGCCTGCGGTTGCCGGCAATGCACATGAAGACTTCACCATCGGCTTCGGCAAACCCCTGCGCACTGGTGATGCATCCAGGCCACTGGCTGGCGTGCGAATTGGTTTGCCTGCAGAGTTTTTTGGTGAAGGCCTGGCTGCCGACGTGCGCGCGCCGATTGATGCAGCACTGAAGCAACTGGAAGCCATGGGCGCAAGCCTGGTGAACATCAGCCTGCCCCGCACTGAACTATCCATTCCAGCTTACTACGTGATTGCGCCGGCCGAGGCCAGTTCCAACCTGTCGCGTTTTGATGGTGTGCGTTATGGTCATCGAGCAGCGGATTACACCGACTTGAAGTCAATGTATGAAAATTCCCGCAGTGAAGGCTTTGGCCTCGAAGTGCAGCGCCGAATCATGGTGGGTGCCTATGTACTGTCGCATGGCTATTACGACGCCTATTACCTGCAGGCCCAGAAAATCCGCCGCCTGATTGCGCAGGATTTTCAAGCCGCCTTCCAGCAGTGTGATTTCATTGCAGGGCCTGTCAGCCCCACCGTTGCATGGAACCTGGGCGAGAAATCTGCTGACCCGGTTCAAATGTACCTGGCTGACATTTACACACTCAGCACCAGCCTGGCCGGTTTGCCCGGCATGAGCGTGCCTGTGGGTTTTGGTGACAAAAACCGCCCAGTGGGCATGCAGCTGATTGGCAACTATTTCAAGGAAGGTGAATTGCTGGCCCTGGCGGACCATTACCAGACCGCCACCGACTGGCACCTTCGCACACCATCTTAAAAAGGATCGCACCATGCAATGGGAAATTGTGGTGGGCCTTGAAACCCACACCCAGCTGACCACCGAATCGAAAATTTTCTCTGGCGCCAGCACCGCCTTCGGTGCCGAGCC
>DASUDJ010000204.1:0-5535 GCA_036275635.1 Limnobacter sp.
CCATCGAACACATCGACTACGACAAGTTCGAGTGGATCATGGGCATCAACTTCTGGGGCGTGGTGTATGGCACCAAGGCTTTCCTGCCGCACCTGAAGGCGGCTGGCGAAGGCCACATCATCAACACTTCCAGCCTGTTCGGCCTGTGTGCCCAGCCCACCCAGTCGACCTACAACTCCACCAAGTTCGCAGTTCGCGGCTTCACGGAAAGCCTGCGCCAGGAACTGGACATGATGGATTGTGGCGTGTCAGCCACCAGCGTGCACCCAGGCGGCATCAAGACAGCAATTGCGCGCAAGAGCGTGACCTCGCCCGAAATCGAAGAATTCACCGGTGCAGATCCTGAAGCAGGCAAGGAGTTCTTCGAAAAACTGTTCATCACTTCTGCAGAGAAGGCAGCCGACATCATCCTGAAGGCCGTGAAGGGCAACAAGCGACGCATCCTGGTCGGTCCAGATGCTGTGGCCATGGACGCCATGGTGCGCACCCTGCCTGAAAGCTACCAGGCACTCGTGGTCGGCCAGATGAAAAAAATGCGCGACAAGCAGATTGCGCGCAAGAAGCGCAAGGCGGCTGAAAAGCAGGCACAGAGCGCATAAGGCCAAGCAGGTTTTCGAAATGCCGAAACGCGGTTAGTCTTGAAGACTGCCGCGTTTTTCTTTGGGAACGTCCAGATGAATCAGCCTTTACAACAAAAAACCCTGTTGCTGGCAGGGGCCACGGGCGTGGTGGGTCAGCAGGTGCTGCAGCAGGCGCTGGCCCATCCACAGGTCGGCAAGGTGGTCGCCTTGACTCGTCGGCCACTTGAACCTCACCCCAAGCTGCTGAACCAGGTGATTGATTTTGATGCACTTCCGCAGGAGGCACCCTGGTGGCAGGCCGATGCATTGGTGTGCACACTGGGCACCACCATCAGGCAGGCGAAAACAGCAGAACGTTTCCGCCACGTGGATTACACCCTGGTGGCACGCCTGGCCGAGTTGGCTGGGATGCACAAGGTTCCCTGCTTTGTCCTGAACTCTTCGATGATGGCGAATGCAAAGGCGGCAGGACTTTACCTGCGCACCAAGGGTGAAGCCGAAGAGGCGGTGAAGGCGGCAGGGATTTCAAGCGTGGTGATTGCCCGCCCGGGCCTGCTGGATGGCGACCGGGAAGAATTCCGGCTTGGAGAGCAAATCGGGGTGGTGGCCAGCCGCCTGTTCAACCCCCTTCTACCCAAGCGAATGCGCAGTGTAAAGGTGAGCAACCTGGCCAGCGTGATGCTTCAGCAGGCCCTGCTTTCCCCTCCCGGCGTGACCATACTGGAATCAGAGCATTTCCAGCCGGGGTAGGCCTGGTCCCTGTCGGCCCTTCTTTGACCTAACTGCTGCCAACCTTGGTCAACAGGCCCTTCAGCGCGCTTAATCGGTCTTTGGGGCTCATCTTTGGGGTATCGTCTGGCAAATCCTTGTCTGTTTCCAGTTGCAATTCCTTGATGAAGCGGGATGGAAAACAACTGATCACTTCCCGTGCCTTCTTGCGTTTCCTGCACCAGGTGATGTTCAGGCTACGCTGGGCGCGGGTCACGCCGACATACATCAGGCGCCGCTCTTCTTCCAGCCGTTCCGGCGTCAGTTCCCGCCCTTCCCCATCACCAAAGCTGGGCAGTATGCTTTCCTCGCAGCCGATCAGGAACACATGCGGAAACTCCAGCCCCTTGGCGGCATGCAGGGTGCTCAGCTGCACCGCATCCGGCCGGGTGCCGTCATCCTGCCGGTCCAGCATGGTCATCAGGGCCACTTTCTGGGTCAGGTCCATCAGGTTCGAACCCTCTTCCTCGCCCTTGTCCCCCATCCATTTCACGAAGTCCAGTACGTTCTGCCACTTGGCCTGTGCGCCCCGCTCATCCTGCTGCTCATACAGCCACTCCTCGTAGCCAATGGTTTTCAGGAGTTCATTCAGCAGGTCACGGGCAGGCTCCCGATGGGCGCGGTATTCCAGCTTGTTGATGAAGGTGCCGAAAGTACGAAGCGCCTCCACCATGCCGGTGTTCAGGTGGCTTTCCGCCCCGGTTTCAAACAAGGCTTCAAACAATGAAACACCCCGGGTGCCGGCATAGGTTCCCAAGGCTTCCAGGGTCTTCTGGCCAATGCCGCGCTTGGGCGTGGTCACAGCCCGAATGAAGGCGGGATCGTCATCCTGGTTCACCAGCAGGCGCAGGTAGGCAATCACGTCCTTGATTTCTGCCCGCTCGAAAAAGCTTTGTCCACCGCTGAGAATGTACGGAATTTTCTGCCGCCTCAGGGCCTGTTCCAGGATGCGCGCCTGGAAGTTGCTGCGGTACAGGATTGCATAGTCACCATACTTGGCACGGCGCTCGAAGCGGTGACCACTCAGCATCATGGCCACCTGCTCAGCCTCATGCTCATCATCTGCCATGGGCGTGATGTTGATCGGCTCACCGGGACCATGTTCACTCCACAGTGTTTTTGGAAACAGCTTCGGATTGTTTTCAATCAGCCGGTTGGCCGCCTGCAGAATGCGCAGGGTGGACCGGTAGTTCTGCTCCAGCTTGATCACTTTCAGCTGCGGATAGTCTTCAGTCAGTTGCCGCAGGTTTTCAATCGTGGCGCCTCGCCAGGCGTAAATTGCCTGGTCATCATCACCCACCGCCGTGAACATGGCCCGCGGCCCGGCAATCAGGCGCAGCAGGTCGTACTGGCAGGCATTGGTGTCCTGCACTTCATCCACCAGCAGGTAGCGCAGGCGGTTCTGCCAGCGGCTGCGTACTTCCTCATTGCTGGCCAGTAGCCGCGTAGGCTTCAGGATCAGGTCATCAAAATCCACCGCCTGGTAGGCCGCCAACGTGGCTTCATAGCTTTTGTACAACCTTGCAATTTGCGCCTCGTCTTCGCTGGTGGCTGCAGCCAATGCCGCATCCGGGTCCACCAGGCCGTTTTTCCACAGGGAAATCACGCTTTGCGCCTTGCGAATCAGCTGCTTGTCGGTGGTGCCATACAGTTGCTGCACCAGTCCATAGGTGTCGGTGGCATCAAGAATTGAGAAGCGGCTTTTCAGGCCGGCATGGGCATGTTCTTCGCGCAGTATGCGAATGCCCAGGCTGTGGAAAGTGCACACCAGCAGGCCCTTGCCCTCGCTGCCATTGAGCAGCTTGGCGGCCCGCTCTTCCATTTCCTTGGCGGCCTTGTTGGTGAAGGTCACCGCTGCAATGTTTTTCGCGCTTACGCCCCGGTTCTGAATCAGGTGGGCAATTTTCTGGGTAATCACCCGCGTCTTGCCCGAGCCTGCGCCAGCCAGCACCAGGCAGGGGCCGTCCACATAATTCACAGCTTCGCTTTGGGCTTTGTTCAGGCCAGCAGACATGGGGGTGTACTCCGGGGAAGGCGTTACTGTAGCAGAGCCAACTACAAATCAACCGGATCCACTTCCAGAAACCAGCGCACGCTGCCGGGTTGATCCTGCAGCAAAGCAAGCCACTGGGTCAGGAAGCGATGCAGGGCTGGCCGGGACTCGCTTTCAATCAGCATCTGCGCCCTTTCTATTCCACCCACCCGCACCACGTTCAATGGCACCGGGTCGCACATGAACACCGGGTTACCCTGATCCACCAGGGGTTCACCCAGTTCCCGGGCTGTGGCCAGGAACTGCAGGCAGTTGGCCAGTTTTCCATGATCTGCCCGAATGGTGGCCTGAAAGGAAAAAGGAGGCATGCGGGCGTCCCGCCGCGCCTGCATTTCATGCGCAGCAAATCGCTCATAGTCATGGGCCTGCAGGGCATCAAACAGCGGGTGCTGTGGGTAACGGGTCTGCACCAGCATGCGTGCACCGCCCGCCCTGCGGCCCGCCCGGCCAGCCACCTGCATCAACTGGGCGAATAACCGTTCCGGCGCGCGGTAAGCGTGGGAGTACAGGGATGCATCCACATTCAGGGCCAGCACAAGGCTTACATTGGCAAAATCATGCCCCTTGGCAATCATCTGCGTACCCACCAGCACATCGGCCTGGCCGCTGTGGGCCTGTTGAAGCAGAGCCTCCATTTGCCCCTTGTTGCGGGTGGTGTCGGCATCAATCCGCAGGATATTCGCCTTGGGCAGAAGGCCAGCCAGCGTCTCTTCGATTCTCTGGGTACCCCTGCCAAAGCCTGTCAAATCCTGGTTTCCGCAAGTAGGGCAAAGGCTGGGCACCCGCTGGCCTGCGCCGCAGTGGTGGCAACGCAGCATGCGCTCGCTCTTGTGCCACACCATGTGGGCCGAGCAATGCTCGCAATTGGCCACCCAGCCACAGGCATTGCACACCATTTGCGGTGCATAGCCCCGCCGATTCAGGAAAACAATACTCTGCCTGCCCGCCTCAAAGTTCTGAACCAGGGCCTGCATGGCGGGTTCACTCAGGCCTTCCCGAGCTGGAAAATTTGCCGTGTTGATCAACTCCACCCGGGGCAGAGTGGCCCCCTGCACCGCCCTGTTCTTCAGCACCAGGCGTGTGTAGGCCCCCTGTTCGGCTTTTAGCCAGCTTTCCAGTGCAGGGGTGGCGGAACCCAGGATGATTGGCACCTGCTGTTGTTTGGCCAGCATCAGTGCCAGGTCGCGGGCATGGTAGCGCATGCCGTCCTGTTGCTTGTAGGAAGGGTCATGCTCCTCATCCACCACGATCATTCCCAGCCGGGGCAAGGGGGTGAGAACGCCCAGCCGAGTGGCAATCACCACATCCGCAACACCACTGGCGGCCTCGAACCAGGCCTTGGTGCGGGCCAGTTCCGGCAGGTTGCTGTGCAGCACCACCACCCGGTGCGGTGCAAGGCGCTCCCTGTACAGTGCCTCTGCAGCCGGGGTCAGGTTGATTTCCGGTAACAGCACCAGCACCTGCTGCCGCTGCTTCAAACGCTGTTCAACCGTGTGCAGGTAAACCTCGGTTTTTCCGCTGCCGGTCACGCCATAGAGCAGAAATGGAGTGAAGCCACCTGCTGCAGAAAAAGTGTCCACGGCGACTTGCTGCGGCTCATTCAGCACGGGTCTGGCCAGCGTGTTGGGCGGTTCATTGGTTGCATTGACCGCTGGCCACCTGTGTGTGGAATCCTGCGGTGGAGGCGCAACGCCCTGCGCCTTGAGTTGCTCAAGCAGGTTTTGTGCATGCTCACGGGATTTCCGTACCATTACCGGCTCCTCCCCCCGTGCATTCAGCACCCGCAGGGCCTTGGGAAGCGCCTCCAGGGCAATCATCCCCAAGGGGTGATGGTAGTAGCTGGCTGCAAATGAAATCAGGGCATGCCAGGCCTTTCCCAGGTATTCACCCTCATCCAGCACTGCCTGCACCGGTTTCAGGTTGACTGCGGTTTCAGCATGCTGCATGACCGCATGGATCAGCCCTATCCTGTGCTGGCGACCCCAGGGCACTATCACTCTCGCACCAGGCTGGGGCAGATGGGAAAAATGCCACTCGTAGGTAAAAGTTTGCGACAGCGGTGCAGCAATCAGCACGTTCACCAGCAAAAAAGGTGCCCCCACTGCCTGGCCTGCTGCATCATTGCTTGGGTCT
>DASUDJ010000205.1:0-3216 GCA_036275635.1 Limnobacter sp.
AAACTGTATTGCACAAGCAACCAGGGTTTGCGGCTTGGCAACGGCATTCCCTTCTCAACCGCTCTGAAATCCGGAATTCATGGGCTGTCAAATGGCCACCTGGACGCTCCCTGGCCGAAAACCAGGCTTCTCAGAGAAGGCCTGCATGCAGCTATCCAGGATGCCCAAGGCAGCGAACAGAAGGGATCCGGGCCGATCGGATTTGAAAACCGCCTGTTCGATTTGCTCAGCCACACCGGCCTGGCAGATGATGCTGAATTGCCCAATACTGGGGTTCCCTATGAATGGGAGAAAATGCTGTCAGCCGTGAAGATCATATCTCCGCATTACGGCACTCGCTCAAGTGCCGTCTTGCTGATGGACAAAACAGGTGTGGTGCGCTTCAGTGAAGTCAGTTTCAATCCGGAAGGAGAAGAAACCAGGCGCCAGGTTTTTGAAATCCCTTTGACGCCGGCTTGGTAATCAGACTTCGTAATCCATGCACTGGCGCGCGCTGCGTACTTCACCGATGAAGCTCTTGATCGCCTCATGCTGGGGATGCACCTGGTAGGCATCCAGCGCAGCCTTGTTCTCAAAGGTTGAATACAGCACCACGTCATAAGTGCATTCCAGGCTGCCGCCACTCAGGCCCACTTCGAAATCCACGATGCCGGGCACAATACTGGCGCAGCCCATCAGCTTTTCCTTCACCAATTCCATGTTCCGGGCCTTGGTATTTCCGAGGGCTTCTTCTTTCAACTGCCAAAAAACAATGTGCTTGATCATTTGTAGACTTCTCTGTGGGTTGTTTCCGTTGGTTAACGGGCTTTTCAGTTGGGCAACTTGTAATCCTTGAACTGCTCGCGCAGTTTCAATTTCTGGATTTTACCAGTCGCCGTGTGCGGCAACTCGTCCACAAAGGCCACATCATTCGGCAAACAGTATTTGGCCACCTTGCCTTCATAGAAAGCCAGCAATTCTTCCTTGCTGACTTCTGCGCCCGGCTTGCGCACAACCACCAGCAGCGGCCGCTCATCCCACTTTGGATGGTAGGCAGCAATCACAGCCGCCTCATGAACTGCCGGGTGGGCCATGGCCACGTTCTCCAGTTCAATTGAACTGATCCATTCTCCGCCCGACTTGATCACATCCTTGCTGCGGTCCGTGATCTGCATGAATCCTTCCGGGTTGATGCGGGACACATCACCGGTTGCAAACCAGCGCTTGCCGTCCTTGTCAGTGCTGAAGGCTTTTGCACCTTCGCCGCCATAGTAGCCATCCACAACCCAGTGACCACGCACCAGCAGGTCGCCGAAGGCCTCGCCGTCCCAGGGCAATTCCTCGCCATCATCGCTGACAATTTTCATGTCCACGCCAAAAATTGCGGTGCCCTGCTTCTGCATGATTTTCTGCTTCTCTTCCAGTGGCAGGTCCAGGTGTTGCGCCTTCAGGCGGCAAACGGTACCCAGCGGGGAAAGCTCGGTCATGCCCCATGCGTGAATCACTTCCACGCCCAGATTGTTCAATGCCTTGATCATGGCTGCAGGCGCTGCAGAGCCACCGATCACTGTGCGGTTGAAATAGGTGAATTTCAGATTGTTCTGCTGAACATGATTCAACAGGCCCAGCCACACGGTGGGCACGCCGGCCGAGAAATTCACCTTCTCGCTTTCAAGCAGTTCATAAATGGAGGCACCGTCCAGCGCAGCACCCGGCATCACCATTTTTGCGCCCGTCATCAAGGCGATGTAAGGAATGCCCCATGCATTCACATGGAACATGGGCACCACGGGCAGAATGGTGTCGCGGCTGCTCAATCCCAGTGCATCGGGTGTGCAGGCTGCCATGGCATGCAGCACGGTTGATCGGTGTGAATACAGCGCACCCTTCGGATTGCCGGTGGTGCCAGAGGTGTAGCACAGGCCTGATGCGGCGTTCTCATCCAGCATGGGCCAAACATATTGATCAGAAGCATCCTTGATAAAGGCTTCGTAATTCAGACAGCCTGCCACAGCAGGTTCAGCTGGCATGTCGGCTTCATCACACATCTGCACCCAGCGCTTTACAGTCGGGCACGCCGGTGCAATCGCTTTCACCAGCGGAGCAAAGGTGGTGTCAAAAAACACGGTGGTGTCTTTCGCATGGTTGATGATGTACACCAGTTGCTCGGGAAACAGGCGTGGATTCAGCGTGTGCACCACGGCACCCATGCCTGACACTGCATAGTAGATTTCAACATGCCGGTAGCCATTCCATGCAAGGGTGGCAATGTTTTCACCGCGCTGCACGCCCAGGCTTTCAAGCTTGTTGGCCAGTTTTTTTGCACGCTTGGCCACGGCGCCATAAGTGGTTCGATGAATGTCGCCCTCTGTCCGGCGCGACACGATTTCAACATGTGGATGGTGCCGCTCTGCATGCTCCATCACGGATGAAATCAATAATGGCATATTCATCATCAAACCTTGCATACCTACTCTCCTCCGGCGGTATTGTTTGTCATGGGGTATTACCCGACTACAATGGTGGGTCTTTTCCGGAAACTATACTTCAGGACCCACCCTTGTTCCATAATCACGATTCTATTTTGGTGCAGGAATATGCATGTCTTGGCAAGCCCTACCTTGCTGATGTGCCTGCCACCCCCCTTCGCACGCCGCCTGCCCTGCTTCATTTGAATGAAAAACTGGTGGCAGACCTGGGTTTGAATGCGGCCGACCTGCAAACCGAAGAAGGCGTGGATGTGCTGTCAGGTAACAAGCCGTGGCCTGGCTTCAGCAGTCGTGCCAGCGTGTATTGTGGCCACCAGTTCGGCGTGTTTGTGCCCCAACTGGGCGACGGTCGGGCCTTGCTGATTGCCGAAGTGCGCAAAGGTGCCCAGTACAGGCAGCTGCAACTGAAGGGTGCCGGCCCTACGCCCTACTCCCGGCATGCAGACGGTCGTGCAGTGCTGCGCTCATCCATTCGGGAATACCTTGCCTCGGAAGCACTGCATGTGCTGGGCATTCCAAGCACACGTGCACTCAGCCTGACTGCCAGCAGCGACCCCGTTTTCCGCGAAATCACTGAAACCGCAGCGATTGTGTGCCGTGTCAGTGAAAGCTTCATGCGGTTCGGCCATGTTGAGTTCTTCTGTTACACCAACCAGCTGGATGCACTACGCAACCTGCTGGCCTGGCATATCGAGCAGCATCATCCGGACATCGAACTGGGCAGCACAGATGAGGAATTCCGGAAGGG
>DASUDJ010000206.1:0-4256 GCA_036275635.1 Limnobacter sp.
AAGAAGGGATGTGAATCATGAGTGAACAAAAAGTAGCGTACGTAACCGGCGGCATGGGTGGTATCGGAACTGCGATCTGCAAGAAGCTATGTGAAGCCGGTTACCGGGTCATTGCTGGTTGCGGCCCGAATTCTCCCCGCAAGGAAAAATGGTTGGGCGAAATGCGCAGCGCCGGTTACGAGGTATTTGCCAGCGAAGGCAATGTGGCCGATTGGGACAGCACAGTGGCCGCATTTGAAAAGGTGAAGGCTGAGCACGGCACAGTGTCCATCCTGGTGAACAATGCAGGCATTACCCGTGACGGCACATTTGTAAAAATGAGCCGTGATGACTGGTCTGCCGTGATTGATACCAACCTGAATTCCCTGTTCAACGTCACCAAGCAGGTGATTGGGGGCATGGTGGAGCAGGGCTTTGGCCGAATCATCAACATTTCTTCCGTGAATGGCCAGAAGGGCCAGTTTGGTCAGACCAACTACTCCACGGCCAAGGCAGGGTTGCGTGGTTTCACCATGGCGTTGGCCCAGGAAGTGGCCTCCAAGGGCGTTACCGTGAACACTGTGTCTCCCGGTTACATTGGCACTGACATGGTTCGCGCAATCCGGCCGGATGTGCTTGAAAAAATCGTGAACACCATTCCCGTAAAGCGCTTGGGTACACCCGAAGAAATCGCATCCATTTGCGCCTGGCTGGCTTCCGATGAATCCGGTTTTGCCACCGGTGCAGACTTCTCCCTGAATGGCGGTCTGCACATGGGCTGAGGCTTGTTACAAATTTGCCTTCAAACCATTAAAAAGGCGGTATGATGTTGCACTGCACGTCCAAACGGCGTGCAGTGCTTTGTTTTTTGTAAGTGCTTGTTTGTGAAGGGTTGTTGCACCCACCACGCGATTGAAAACAGACCGCACATCCACGCAGGTGCTGCGGCTTACAACACCAAAAAAAGAGATGAGAGGCATGGCTGAAGCAATTCGTTTGATCAAGAAGTATCCAAACCGGCGCCTGTATGACACCCAGACCAGCAGTTACATCACATTGGGAGATGTGAAGTTGCTGGTACTGGAAAATGAAGGT
This sequence comes from Limnobacter sp., assembly GCA_036275635.1. Lineage (GTDB taxonomy): Bacteria > Pseudomonadota > Gammaproteobacteria > Burkholderiales > Burkholderiaceae_B > Limnobacter. Next base: position 1,075 of record DASUDJ010000206.1, read on the forward strand.
TTCCAGGTGGTGGATGCGAAAACCGGCGAGGATCTGACCCGCAGCATTCTTTTGCAGATCATTCTCGAAGAGGAAACCGCAGGTGCGCCGATTTTCACCTCGCCGATGCTTTCACAGATCATCCGCTTTTACGGCAATGCCATGCAGGGCATCATGGGCACTTTCCTGGAGAAAAATCTTCAGGCTTTCATGGACATCCAGAACAGTTTCCAGGACCAGGGCAAGAACATGGCCGATGGCAGCCAGTTTGCCAACCCGGAATTGTGGTCACAGTTCATGAGCGTTCAAACGCCCGTCATTCAGAGCATGATGAGCAATTACATTGAACAGAGCAAAAACATGTTTGTGCAGATGCAGGACCAGTTTCAGAACCAGACCCGCAACATGTTCACAAACTTTGGATTTCCCAACCCGGCCGATTTCACCGGTATGAGTGGTATGCCAGGCATGCCAGGTGCTGCAAAAAACAAGCCGGACCCTACGAAAAAGTAACACCCAAAAATGCAAGACAACTCCTTTTCTGCCAAGCGCCCACCGAGTGTGGGCTTTGTTTCTTTGGGTTGCCCAAAGGCCCTTGTGGACTCCGAGCGAATCCTGACCCAACTGAAGGTGGAGGGATATGAAGTGTCCGCCTCCTATGAAGGTGCTGACCTGATTGTTGTGAACACCTGCGGCTTTATTGACAGCGCCGTCCAGGAAAGCCTGGATGCGATAGGCGAAGCCATGCATGCCAACGGCAAGGTGATCGTGACCGGTTGCCTGGGCGCAAAAAACGGCAATGAAGGCAAGGAGCTGATCACCAGCCTGCACCCCAAGGTGCTGGCTGTAACTGGCCCGCATGCCACCGAGGAAGTGATGCAGGCTGTGCACACGCACTTGCCCAAACCGCACGATCCATTCATCGACCTGGTGCCTGACCATGGGGTGAAACTGACCCCCAAGCATTACGCTTATCTGAAAATTTCCGAAGGCTGTAATCATCGCTGCACCTTCTGCATCATTCCTGACATGCGGGGCGACCTGGTGTCCCGCCCAATCGGCGAGGTGATTCGAGAGGCAGATAGCCTGAAGAAATCGGGTGTGAAGGAATTGCTGGTGGTCAGCCAGGACACTTCCGCTTACGGTGTGGATCTGAAATACCGCACTGATTTCGTCAATGGCAGGCCTGTAAAAACCCAGTTCCAGCAACTGGCTGAAGAACTGGGCGAACTGGGCATCTGGGTTCGCATGCACTATGTGTATCCCTATCCACATGTGGATAGGGTGGTGCCACTGATGGCCGAAGGAAAAATCCTGCCGTACCTGGACATTCCATTTCAGCATTCCCACCCGGATGTGCTGAAGCGCATGAAGCGCCCAGCCAGTGGCGAGCGAAACATTGAACGAATTCGAGCCTGGCGCGAGGCCTGCCCGGACATCACCTTGCGCAGTACCTTCATCACCGGCTTCCCGGGCGAAACAGAGGATGAGTTCAAACACCTGCTGGATTTCATTGAAGAAGCACAGCTTGATCGCGTGGGCGTGTTTGCCTATTCACCCGTGGAAGGTGCGAAGGCCAATGAACTGGCCAACCCGGTGCCTGAAGAAGTGAAGGAAGAACGCCGTGCACGCCTGATGGAACTGCAGGAAAAAATTTCACTCAGCCGAAATGAAGCCAAGCTGGGCAAGGTAATGCAGGTGCTGGTGGATGAAACCGATGAAGAGGGCATCGTGGCCCGCAGCAAGGCCGACGCCCCGGAAATTGATGGCAATGTGTTTATACCCATGCCTGAAGACAAGGCTCGGCAACCCAAGCCGGGCGATTTCATCAATGTACTGATTGATGATTGCGATGAGCATGACCTGTGGGGTCGGCGAGTCGATTGAAGTGTTGACTGAATCAAATTTCAACCAAGTGTTTCAAATAAGAAAACGGAGATAGAGCAATGACGCGTGAAGTGGTTGTAGTAGCTGGTGTGCGCACCGCAGTCGGTGATTTTGGCGGCAGCCTGAAAGACTTTTCTCCCACACAGCTGGGGGCCATGGTTGTGAAGGAAGTGGTCGCCCGAGCAGGTGTGGGTGCTGACCAGGTGGGCCACGTGGTGTTTGGCCACGTGGTGAATTCCGAGCCCCGCGACATGTACCTGGCTCGCGTGGCTGCCATCGAAGGCGGACTGGACAAGGCCACACCCGCACTCACACTGAACCGCCTGTGTGGTTCTGGTTTGCAGGCCATTGTGACTGCTGCGCAAAGCATCATGCTGGGCGATGCAGATGTCGCAATTGGCGGTGGCGCAGAAAGCATGAGCAAGGCTCCCTACATTCTGCCCGCAGCCCGCTGGGGTGCGCGCATGGGCGACATGAAGGGCATCGACATGATGGTGGGTGCACTGCATGACCCATTCCATGTGATTCACATGGGCGTCACTGCTGAAAACGTGGCCAAGGAATTCAATGTAAGCCGCGAAGACCAGGATGCACTGGCTGTTGAAAGCCACAAGCGTGCGGCCAACGCGATTGCGAATGGTTATTTCAAGGAGCAGATTCTGCCCATCGAAATCAAGAGCAAGAAAGGCCCGGTGATGTTCGACACTGACGAACATGTGCGGTCTGACGCTACCCTGGAAGGCATGGCCAAATTGCGCGCTGTATTCCAGAAAGATGGCACAGTGACTGCAGGCAATGCGTCTGGCCTGAATGATGGCGCAGGTGCCGTGTTGCTGATGGAACGCAGTGCTGCAGAAAAAGCCGGCAAGAAGCCCATGGCACGCCTGGTGGCCTATGCCAACACCGGTGTTGAGCCCACCATCATGGGCATTGGCCCAGTGTCAGCAACCAAGAAGGCCTTGGCAAAAGCCGGTTTGAAAATCGAAGACATGGATGTGGTGGAAGCCAATGAAGCTTTTGCTGCACAAGCCTGTGCAGTGACCAAGGAGTTGGGCATGGACCCGGCCAAGGTGAATCCGAATGGCTCCGGTATTTCAATTGGCCATCCAATTGGTGCCACGGGTGCGATCATTACCGTGAAGGCGCTGTATGAACTGCAGCGTATCCAGGGTCGTTATGCGCTGGTGACCATGTGTATTGGTGGTGGCCAGGGTATTGCGGCGATATTCGAGCGTATTTGATTGGCAAGGCTTTCGTTGGCATCTTTTGTCAGGTTGGTGTCTGTTTCAGGATGCCTTGGCAAGGCTTTCGTTGGC
>DASUDJ010000207.1:0-5027 GCA_036275635.1 Limnobacter sp.
TCATGAGAACCTGGCTTCACATCCGGAAGTGTTCGCCCAGGTATACCCGGCGCACATCGTCATTTTTCACAATCTGTTCCGGACTGCCGGAAGCCAGTACCCGGCCTGCGCTGATGATGTAGGCGCGGTCGCAGATGCCCAGCGTTTCCCGCACGTTGTGATCGGTAATCAACACCCCGATGCCCTTGGATTTCAGGAAAGCCACGATGCGCTGGAGTTCCAGAACAGCAATCGGATCCACGCCAGCAAAAGGCTCATCCAGCAACACAAAGCGCGGCTGACTGGCCAGCGCCCGGGCAATTTCCAGGCGGCGGCGTTCCCCGCCTGAAAGGGATGCAGCCAGCGAAGTTCGTATGTGGGTGATCTGCAGGTCGGTCAACAGGTCATCCACCGCCTTGTCGATGCTCTTGTCACGGGGCGGGTTGATTTCCAGCACGGCGCGAATGTTGTCTTCCACTGTCAGCTTGCGAAATACCGAGGCTTCCTGGGGAAGGTACGACAGGCCTGCGCGAGACCTTTCATGAATTGGCCGCAGGGTGATGTCCTGGCCTTCCAGGCAGATGTTGCCTTCATCTGCACTGACCAATCCGACGATCATGTAGAAGCAGGTTGTTTTGCCTGCCCCGTTCGGGCCCAGCAGCCCCACCACTTCCCCGGTGTCTACATGCAGTGACACATCCTCGATGACCCGCTTGCTTCGGTAGGCCTTGCGCAGGTTCAATGCCTGAAGGCGACCCTGGCCTGTCAGGGTGTGGGCCGGTGTGGCAGCTTGTCGGGTGTCGGTCACTGCTGGCCTCCGCCAATGGAGGATTCACCCGCCTGGTTTTTCGGCTTGATGACCGCCTGTACCCGGGTTTGGCCTGTGCTGCCTGTCGAGCCCACTACATTCAGGAATTCCGTATTCTGCTCATAGGTGATTCGGGTGCCGGAAATTGATTCAGTCAGTTGACCGTTGGTGCTTTTTTCAATGCTGGCGGCACCCGTGAGGGTAACCACTGACTTGCTGCCATCAAACTCAATCGAATTGGCGCTGCCATTGATCAACAACACTTCACTGGGTATTCGTGAATCACGCTGCTGCTTGAAACGGGCAGGCTTGCCTTCCACCACGGCGAATTGTGACCCGTCACTGCGCTCGGTCAGCGTCAGCTTGTCACCCCGGATGACCAGGCTTCCGCGGGTCAGAAGCACATTGCCAGTGAACACATTCACATTCGATTTTTCACTGTAGGTCATCTGGTTGGCATCAATCGTCGTGGGTTGCCGCTTGTCGGATTCCAATGCCATGGCCTGGTGACCGGATGCAATCAGGCAGGCAGCCAGGATTGAAAAAACAGATTTTGGGTACTTCATGGCCTTGCCTCGATGCGGAACCTGATCGCACCTTGTGCCACCAGTTCACCGGTGTTGTTGTTCAACATTGCCCCCTGCGCTTCGAACCGCTGGCCAGGCCTGGTGACCAATACCTTCTGGTTTGTTGAAATTTCACCGGTGGTGTTGTTGATACGTACTTCCTCTGAATTGATCGTGGTGAGCAGTCCCTTGTTGCGGCTGCTGACATTCACCTGTTCCCGCAGGATAACCTCATCCGTGTCCAGCAGGTATTCAGCCCGCCTGGCATCGGCTTTTACCAACACTCCCGCTGGTTCAAACTGGTCCAGTTGCGGATTGGTGATGTTCCACACATTTCCCTGTGGAATGTGTTCGGCGGACCTGCTGCGGATGATGGAGTATTTTCCCTCCGCCAGGTTGTGACTCTGCACAGAAAAGTTGCGCAGGTAATAGTCACTGCGCGTGGGGTCCTTCTTGCCCTGGCTGTTGAAAAGGCCGAGTTCAGTCTGGATTGCAAACCAGTAGGATGCCGCTGCCAGAATGAACGTCAGAAGCAGCGGTATGAACTGCGAAACCAGGTTGAAAAAGGCGCTGAATGGCTTCACTTGCTGGTCCAGGGATTGATGTAGCCAGGCTGATGGGCCAGGATGAAATCGCAAAGCTCCCGAACCGCGCCATTGCCGGGTGCGCGGGTATTGATCCAGTTGGCTGCCGCAATCATGGGCTGCGGCGAGTGCTGGGTGGTTGCCGCCAGTGCCACCTGCTGAAGCACTGGGTAATCAGGCCAGTCGTCACCAAAGAAACCACATTCGCTCCATTGCAGGTCGAAGGACTGGCGAATTTCATCCATGGCCTGCAGCTTGGTCTTGCAGCCCTGCACCAGGCGGTGAATGCCCAGGTCGCGTGCGCGTTTCTCGACGATCGTGCTGGACCTTGCCGTGATCCACACCACCTTCACGCCATGATCCATCAGCAGTCGAAGGCCCTGGCCATCAAAAACGCTGAAGCGCTTCATGACTTCGCCTTCATTGCCGAAGTAAAGGCCGCCGTCTGTCAGCGTGCCATCCACATCGAAACCCATCAGTTTCAATTGGCCTGCGGCTTCGGCAGCAGTGGTTTTCGTAGTAATTCCATCAGTGGCGCTGTTAATCATCAAACCACCTTCGCTTCAAACAGGTCATGAAAGTTCACCGCCCCGACAATCTGGCCCTGTTCATCAGTCACCACCACCTGGCTGATGTGGCACACCTCCATCAGGCGAACCGCTTCCACGGCCAACCTGTCAGGCGCAATTGTCTTGGGGCTTGAATTCATCACCTCGCTGACCAGCAGGCCACGCAGGTCAAGACCCTGTTCAATCAGGCGGCGCAGGTCACCATCCGTGAAAACGCCCAGAAGCCTGTTGCTGGAATCGACCACGGCTGTCATGCCCAGGCCTTTTTTTGTAATTTCAAGAATTGCTGTTGAAATGCTGGCGGTGGGAGGCACCATGGGAATTCGCTCACCCTTGCGCATCACATCGCTGACATGGGTCAGCAGTTTCCGCCCAAGGCTGCCGCCCGGGTGGGACAGGGCGAAATCTTCTTCACTGAAGCCCCGGGCCTTCAGTACCACAACGGCCAACGCATCGCCCAGCGCGAGTGCTGCAGTGGTGCTTGCAGTTGGGGCCAGGTTCAGCGGGCAGGCCTCTTTCTCGACGCCACAGTCCAGCACCAGGTCAGCCTGCCTGGCCAGTGAGGAATCCAGTTTGCCAGTCATGGCCACAATTTTGGCGCCCCGGCGCGCAATTGCCGGAAGCACCGCCACCAGTTCCTCTGTATTGCCGGAATTGGACAGGGCAATTACCACATCCTGCGGAGTGATCATGCCCAGGTCGCCATGTGATGCTTCAGTCGCATGCACGAAGAAAGAGGGCGTGCCTGTACTGGCGAATGTGGCAGCAATTTTTTTTGCGATCAGGCCGGACTTGCCGACCCCGATCAGGATAACCCTGCCCTTGCAGTTCAGTATCGCGGTGGCAGCTTCGCTGAAATCGTTGCCAAGCCTGTCCGCCAAAGCAGACACGGCCCGAGCCTCGATTTCAAGTGCTTCCCTGGCCATGGCCAGAAAATCATGGTTCTCAATAATCATTGATGCATTGTGCATTGTGGTCCCTGATAGACTTAAGCGATAAAGTAGCTTGAGGCTATGCTGCGCTGGAGGCAGTATAGCAAAGTGCATGCCAATTCTTTAAACATCCCAAGCATTAAACGTGCCTAACGCTTTAGAGCTTTCCCTGATCCTGATGCTGGTCGCCGTGCTGGCGGTCTCCCTGTTCCGCCACTGGAAGCTGCCGGCGATGCTGGGCTATCTTTTTGCGGGCACATTGATTGGCCCGCATGCCCTCGGAATCGTGCCGGATTCCCCCGAAACCCGCCACCTGGCTGAATTCGGAGTGGTATTCCTGATGTTCTCGATTGGACTGGAATTCAGTTTGCCGAAATTGCATGCGATGCGCAGGGTCGTCTTCGGTCTGGGCTTCGCACAAGTGGGTCTGACCATGCTGGGGGTGATGGCCCTGGGTCTGCTTGCCGGATTTTTCATGAAAATTCCGTTCACGACCAGCTTTGTGCTGGCAGGTGCGGCAGCCATGTCATCCACTGCAATTGTCAGCAAGCTTCTGTCTGACCGGATGGAGCTGGATTCGCCCCACGGCAGGCAGATCATGGGCATCCTGTTGTTCCAGGACCTGGCGGTGGTGCCGTTGCTGATCATCATTCCGGCGCTTGGCCAGAATGCCGAAAACCTGACATTGACCCTTGGCCTGGCCGTGGTAAAGGCTGCAGTGGTGCTGGGCCTGATGCTGGTATTTGGTCAGCGCCTGATGAACTGGTGGATGACGTTTGTGGCCCGCAGCAAGTCGCAGGAGCTATTTGTATTGAATGTGCTGCTGATCACCCTGGGGCTTGCCTGGTTGACCGAGCTGGCGGAGCTTTCACTGGCGTTGGGTGCCTTTCTGGCCGGTATCCTGATTGCTGAAACCCAGTACCGCCACCAGGTTGAGCAGGACATCAAGCCCTTCCGGGATGTACTGCTCGGCCTGTTTTTCGTCACCACCGGCATGTTGCTGAACCCGCAGGTGGTGGTTGAAAACTGGTATTGGGTCTTGCTGTTTTCTGTGGTGCCTGTGCTGGCCAAACTGGGCCTGATTGCAGTGTTGGCCAAGCTGTTTGGCGCGAAAACAGGCACTGCCCTGCGCACTGGCATTTACCTGGCCCAGGCGGGTGAATTCGGTTTTGTGTTGCTTGCCAATACCGGTGCTTCGGGATTCAACCTGGTGCCCGACCCCTGGTTGCAGACCATCACTGCCAGCATGGTGATGTCGATGTTGGCTGCGCCCTTCATGATCCAGCATGCGGATAAAATCATCTTGCGGTTTTCCAGCCAGGAATGGTTGCAGAAATCGCTTGAGCTTCACCAGATTGCCCAGAAAAGTCTTTCAACCAGCAAGCATGTGCTGATCTGCGGTTTCGGTCGCAGTGGTCAACACCTGGCCCGTTTGCTTGATCGTGAGGACATTCAATACATGGCACTTGACCTGGATCCAGACCGCATCCGCGAAGCCACAGCGGCAGGCGACTCGGTGGTATTCGGGGATGCAGCCAAGCGTGAAACACTGGTTGCTGCAGGCCTGCTGAGAGCCTCTTGCGTGGTGG
>DASUDJ010000208.1:0-2586 GCA_036275635.1 Limnobacter sp.
GTCTACTGATGCAGTGAAAGTAATCACAGTGCGTACCACCGCTTTTGACCCTGTTGCTGCTGAAGGTGGTTCTGCTGCTGTTGAAAGCATTTCCGCTGCCGCCGCTTCTGGCAAATCCGCTTTTGTGAACCGTGAAGTGGCCAAGAGCGACCGCCCAGAGCTGACCGCTGCTGGCACCATCATTTCCGGTGGCCGAGGTATTGGTTCTGCTGAAAATTTCAGTGTGTTGAATCCATTGGCCGACAAGCTGAATGCTGCAATCGGCGCATCACGCGCCGCAGTCGACGCAGGCTACGCACCCAACGACTGGCAGGTTGGCCAGACCGGTAAGATCGTGGCCCCACAGCTTTACATTGCATTTGGTATTTCAGGCGCCATCCAGCACCTGGCCGGCATGAAAGACAGCAAGGTGATCGTGGCCGTGAACAAAGACCCCGAAGCACCGATTTTCGGTGTGGCTGATTACGGCCTGGTGGGCGACCTGTTTGAAGTAGTGCCGCAACTGACTGAAAAACTGTAATCAAGACACTGTAAACAAGCAAAAAACGCAAAGCTGTATTTGGAGACGACGATGAGTTACAACGCCCCCGTAAAAGACATGATGTTTGTCTTGAAAGAGCTGGCAGGCCTGGAGCAGGTGTCCCAGTTGCCCGGTTGTGAAGATGCAACCGAGGAAACCGTGGAAGCTGTGCTGACAGAAAACGCAAAGTTCACCAGCGAAGTGGTTGCCCCACTGAACTGGTCGGGCGATGTGGAAGCCGCCAACTGGAAAGACGGCGTTGTAACCACCGCCACTGGTTTCAAGCAGGCTTTCAAGGCCTTTGGCGAGCAAGGCTGGCAAGGCCTGCAGCACCCAACCGAATTCGGCGGCCAGGGCCTGCCGAAAGTGGTGGCCACTCCCTGCATGGAAATGGTGAACGGCGCCAACCTCAGCTTTGCGCTGTGCCCACTGCTGACCGACGGCGCGATTGAGGCGCTGTTGGTGGCAGGCAGCCAGGAGCAGAAAGAAACCTACATTCCAAAAATGATTTCCGGCGAATGGACCGGCACCATGAACCTGACTGAGCCACAGGCCGGTTCAGACCTGGCGCTGGTGCGTTCCAAGGCCGTGCCCCAGGGCGATGGCACCTACCGCATTTCTGGCCAGAAAATCTACATCACCTACGGTGAGCATGACATGGCCGAGAACATTGTGCACCTGGTGCTGGCCCGCACGCCCGACGCGCCTGAAGGCGTGAAAGGCATCAGCTTGTTCGTAGTGCCCAAGTTCCTGGTGAATGCAGATGGCTCACTGGGCAAGCGCAATGATGTGTTCTGCGCATCCATCGAACACAAGCTGGGCATCAAGGCTTCCCCAACTGCTGTGCTGCTGTATGGCGACAACAAGGGTGAAGTGGGCCAGGGCGCAATCGGCTACCTGGTGGGCGAAGAAAACAAGGGCCTGCAGTACATGTTCGTGATGATGAATGCAGCCCGCTTCCAGGTGGGTGTGCAGGGCATCGGTGTGGCAGAACGCGCCTATCAGAAGGCTGTTCAGTATGCCAACGACCGCGTGCAGTCCCGCCCGGTCGACGGTTCTGCCAACGAAGCAGTTGCCATCATCAACCACCCGGATGTGAAGCGCATGTTGATGAGCATGCGTGCCCAGGTTGAAGCGGCACGTGCAATGGCTTGCGTGGCCGGTGCTGCCTATGATGCAGCCCACTTCCACCCCGACGAAGCCATCCGCAAGCAGAACATGGCCGTGTATGAATTCATGGTGCCGCTGGTCAAGGGCTGGTCTACCGAGATGAGCATTGAAGTGGCTTCCACTGGCGTGCAAGTGCACGGCGGCATGGGCTTCATTGAAGAAACCGGCGCAGCCCAGTACTACCGCGACGCCAAGATTCTGACCATCTATGAAGGCACAACTGCCATTCAGGCCAACGACCTGGTAGGCCGCAAAACTTCCCGTGATGGCGGTGCACTGGTGAAAGGCCTGTGTGCTGAAATTGCACGCACAGTGGCACAACTGAATGAATCCGGTTCCGTGCATGCGAAAGCTGTTGCGGCCCGCCTGGATGCAGCCCGTGCTGCGTTCCTGGACACAGCCCAGTTCGTGGTTGACAACATGAAAACCAACCCCAATGCCGTGTTCGCAGGCTCAGTGCCTTACTTGAAACTGGCGGGCACCACAGTGGCTGGCTGGCAAATGGCCCGCGCACTGCTGGCAGCAGAAGCGAAAATCAAGGCTGGCGAAACCGACAGTTTCTACAGTGACAAGATTCTGACTTCACGCTTCTTCGCCGACCATGTGCTGAATGCTGTACCCGGCCTGCGCGACAGCATTGTGAATGGCTACCAGGCGGTTACAGAAATGGCAGTTGCGAATTTCTGATCGGTCTTGGTATGTAAAAACTGCATTCATTGATGCAGTCTGCGTTAAAGCAAAAGCCCCTCTCTACGAGGGGCTTTTTGTTTATGCTGCAGGTATGAACTATTCACTGCTGGCTGACCTGGTTTTACTGCTCCACTTCGGCATTGTGCTGTACGTGGTGGGCGGCCTCTTGCTCATCATCCTGGGCAACCTGCTGAATTGGACCTGGG
>DASUDJ010000209.1:0-9712 GCA_036275635.1 Limnobacter sp.
TCCAGCAGGCGCTTGTCCACGAAGTAGCGTTTCGTGGCCTCGAACTGGATACCGGTTTTCCGGTAGAAATATTCTTGGAACTTGGAAAAATCTTCTTCGGTCAGAACGGCGGTGGTCATGGTTTCAACCCCCTGCCGCTCGCGCCAGCACGATTTTTGACACAAAGCGAATGTAGGCATCCTTCGGGAACCGGTTACCGATTTCCCGCACCGGGCCGACACAGCGCGCCGTGCCGATTTCTGTCAGCACATCCAGGGCAGCGCCGCACACATTTGCATCACTGTCGCGGCGAAGCACATCACACAGCCAGCGCTCGGTGTCTTCATGCGCAAGGCTTGACAGTACATTCACCGTGAAAATCCGCACATCCGCATCTGCATCAGCCAGGAGCTTTTCCATGTGCGGGCCCACTGCCTCCGGCAGGTGTTTCAGTGCATCAATTGCCTCGTTGCGCAGGTTGGCATCTTCGCTGCGCAGGCTGTGGATCAGGGTGGTGATGGCCATCTCGTCACCTTGCAGTGTGAGGCTGGTCATGATCACTTCCCGCACGGAAGGGTCGTCTTCCCGCAGCAGGCGAAGGCTCAGCGGAATGCTGCTGCCTGGCTTGCTTCCCAGCATGCCGGCGGCCGTGCGCCGCACGGTGACAAGTTCAGAATGAAGCTGTTCACACAACTCATCAAAGCTGGCTTCTTCAACCGGTTCAATGGCATGAACTGCGGATTGCTGTTTTTGAATGAATGGCATGTTTTACCTACTTGCTTGAGCTGTTCAATAAACACGTTCTGACCAGGTGGTCAGCTGCATGGCAATTCTGTCCGCCGGCATCACAAGGCTTGCGCCACCGCGATTGATCAGTTCGGCCGGCATACCGAACACCACGGCACTTTCTTCGGACTCTGCAATCGTGCGGCCACCCTGTTTTTTGATGGTTGCGAATGCTTCCGCACCGTCATTGCCCATGCCGGTCAGCATCACGCCGATGATCTGTTCAGCCGGGCAGTGCTGCAGTGCGGACTGGCCCAGCAGTTCAACCGAGGGGTGCCACAGGTGCTGGCTTGATTCAGGCCGCAGCAACACGCCCAGTTGTCCGCTGCGCGAGGTGACCACCATGTCGGCCCCGCCCTTGGCGATGTACACCGTACCGGCCTCCAGTGATGTGGGCTTGCTGGCTTCCACCACGTTCAGTGCGCACAGGTCATTCATGCGGTTTGCAAAAGGCTGTGTGAATGCGGCTGGCATGTGCTGGGCCACCAGGATGGGCCATGGAAAATCACCCGGCAGTTTCGGCAGGATGTCTTCCAGTGTGCGTGGCCCGCCGGTGGACACACCAATCAGCACCAGGCCCTCGCCCACGTTTCCACGCGGTGTGCGGTGCAGGGGCTTGGTCGGGCGCACCCGTTCAGCGGCTGCTTCCCGGCGCAGGTTTCCGGAACGCTTCAGGCGGGCCCGTGCTGCAGCCCGCACCTTGCGCACCAGTTCACCGCCAATTTCATCAATCGACAGGGAAATGGTGCCGTCCGGTTTGGCCAGGTAATCCACAGCACCCAGGGCAAGGGCTTCAAAAGTGGCCAGGGCCCCTTTCTCGGTCAGCGAAGACACCATCACCACGGAAGTTGGACGCTCCACCATGATTTCAGACAGTGCGGTCAATCCGTCCATTTCCGGCATGTTGATGTCCAGGGTAATCACATCAGGCTGAAAGGTCATGTTCTCCCGCACCGCTTCCGCACCATTCCTGGCCAACCGTATTTCAAAACCAGCCTCGGTTTCGAACAGTTTGGCCAGTTGGCGCCGCATCAGTGCAGAGTCATCCACGATCAACAGCTTGGTCACTGCCTGGTCCTCCTCTCAATCACACAGCGCATTCAGGCCGGCGATGTCCTGCCGGTCAATCAGGCGCGACGGGTCGATCAGCTGGATCATGCGCTTGCTCTTTTCCATGTTGGCCACGCGACCAATCAGGGAATGCTGCTCATCCGACAACTGCGGTGATTCCTCGATCATGGACTTCGGGATCTTCAGCACTTCGGTGACGGAATCGACAATGAAACCCATGCGCACATCACCGAACAGGTACACCATGATGCGCTGGCGGTCATTGCGTTCGCTGCTGTCCAGCCCAAGGCGCAGCCGCTGGTCGATCACCGGCAGCACGGAGCCGCGCAGGTTGATCACCCCTTCCACGAAGGCGGGTGCCTTTGGAACCTGGGTCAGTTCTTCAGGTACGCGCACGATTTCCTGCACGCTGGCGATTGGCACACCAAACTCTTCCCTGTGCAGGCGGAAGACCACCACCTGCTCTTCATCATCATGGCCTTCGCCTTCATCCGTGTTCAGACTGGTTTGTTCTTTGTCCATTTGATCCGCCTTGGCCAGGGCCTCCTTGACTGCTGAATGCTTGAACATGTGTTCAGCGGAAATGATTGACACCAGGCGCTTGCCTTTATCAAGCCGGCAGATGCGCGAGATTTCAGACAGGTCGCCGTCCCGCATCAGCAGGCCGGGCATGTCATCCACTGAGTTGCAGGGCACGCGCAAGACTTCATTCACGGTGTCCATCACGATGCCCACCGACGCACTGCCTACTGAAATGACCACGATGCGGCTGTGCTCATCTGCAGAGCGTTGTGGCAGGCCAAACATGGCACGCAGCGACACCAGCGGCAGCAGGCGGTTGCGCAGCATCATCAGGCCCAGCACGTGGCTTTCCGAATGCGGCACGTGAATCACCTTTTCAGGCACCTGCACGATTTCCTGCACTTCCTCAATCGCCACTGCATATTCCTGCCCGGCCACTTCAAAGCTGACCAGTTGCAGCTCATCACTCAACAGGTCTTCGTCTTCTTCGCTGGAGGACAGGTCGGACAGCAAGCTGCGGCTGGCGGCTGATTTGCCCAGTGCGCTGATTGCTGCAAATTCCTTTTCAATCAGTCGGGCAAAGTCAAGCACCATCACCACTTCATGACCGCTGATGTTTTTCAGCAGCCCGCTCAGCAGCTCGGTGTCCACCGTGCCTTCCAGGGCGCTGACATCTTCAATCAGGCGGCTTTCAATGCCGATCACGCTCAGCACCCGGTCCACTACGAAGCCCAGGGCCTGGCCCTGGTCAATCACGATTGCACGGGTTGCATCATCATGTTCCAGGTCCTGGAAACCGAAAATGCGGCGCAGGGAAATGATGGGCAGTACCTTGCCCCGCAGGTTGGACAGGCCGTTCAGTGAGCGGGGCGCCATCGGCACCCGCACCACTTCAGGCACCCGGATGATTTCCTGCACCGGCGCCATGTTCACTGCGAACACTTCGCCTTCAGTCATGAAGATCACGAATTGCTGGACATCGGTGTCCAGCTCATCCTGGGCTTCAGACTGTTGAAGGCCGGGTTTCTCCAGCACTTCGAGTTCATCTGTAAGGTTGTTGTTCATGCACTAGATTCCTGAAATGGGTGCGAGTCTCAAGCGCTTTGCAGTTCATCAGCCAGGGAGGCAATTTCCTCGATGGCTGCAGCCAGTTCTTCTGCGCCCTGTGACTGCTGGCGCGAGGCTGCTGCTGCTTCAGTCGCGGCTTTTTCACCTTCCTGGGCTGCTGCGGAAATCTGATCAATACCGGTGCGCACCTGGGTAATGGCTGCAGAAATTTCATCTGCTGCAGCCAGGATTTCATCCGTGCCTTCTGCCACTTTCACGATCTGGCCCTCCACTGACACCAGGTTGGCGGTGGTGGCCTTGGCTTTTTCCACTTCAACCAGGGCGGCTGCCACGATTTCTTCCAGGTCACGGCCCACCACGCTGATCTGGTCCTGTACGCCTTTCACCAGGTCCTTGATGCGGTCTGCATTTTCTGCAGAGTCATGGGCCAGGTTGCGGATGTCGGTGGCCACCACCACGAAGCCCTTGCCGAATTCACCGGCGCGGGCTGCTTCAATGGAGCCGTTCACGGCCAGCATGTTGGTCTGGATGGACACCGTGGTGATTGCATCCACGATCTTGTCGATGCGGCGTGACACCAGGGCCAGGTCCTTGATCTGGTTGATGCTGGCGCGCGATTCTTCCGCGGCTGTGGAAATGCCGGTGACCATCACATCCACTGCAGTCTTGTTTTCAGTCAGCAGGTTGCTGATCTGGCGCACAGCTTCCTTGTTGGCCAGGGCGCGGGCCTGTGCAATTTCCAGGCCCTGCTGGATCTGGGCCACGGCTGCGGCAGATTCTTCAGTGCCTGCGGCCTGCACCTGCGAGCCTTTGCGGATCTGTTCAATCGCAGTCATGATCTGGCTGCTGGCGCGGTTGATTTCCTGCACTGCAGAGGAAAGCTCTTCTGCTGCGGAAGCCACTTCCTCGGCACTCTTGGCCACGTCGGTGGAGTTCTTCAGGTCTTCAGCCAGTTCGGAAAGGCTTTGTGCAGCCTGCTCGCATTCAGCCAGCGCCTGGGACTGCTCTTCCACTGTTTTTGCAACTTCTTCAGCAGCGGCAGACTGTTCTTCTGCCGCCGTGGCAATGCTTTCAGAACCCTTCAGGGCCTGCTGTGCAGCTGTAACTGACTGCTGTGCACCGGTGGCCACTTCACGCACAGCGGCCAGTACTTCGGCTGCATTGGTGCGGATGGTATTCAGCTGGGCAGTGATGCTGACACCACGTTCAACCTGGCTTTTCACGGAGGCGGCAGAGCGGTTGATGCCTTCGGAAATGTCTTTCACTTCGCCCTGGATCTGGCCCACCAGGTCTTGAATCTGCTTGGCGCTTTTTTCGGAAGTTTCAGCCAGTGTGCGCACTTCATCTGCCACCACGGCAAAGCCCTTGCCGTGCTTGCCTGCACGGGCTGCTTCAATTGCAGCATTCAGTGCCAGCAGGTTGGTCTGGTCGGCAATACGTACTACAGCCTTGATGATGTCGCCAATGTTGCTGGCCTGGCGCTCAAGCTCGGCCACCATGTTCACGGAGGCTTCCTGGCGCTGCGCGGCCACGCTGACATTGGAAATCAGGTTGCGGATCTCCTCACCGGTTTTCTGCACCAGCACCTGGGTGTTGTCCATCAGGGTCTGGCTGTCTTCTGCATTTTTCAACTGGCGGTCAATTGCAGTGCCCACCTGGCGGAATGCAGCCAAGGACTCCTGTGCTGCACCGGAGGCTTCTTCAGCACCGGTGGCAATCTGGTCAGAGGCGCGCTTCAACTGTTCGGCGGCAGAGGCAGCCTCGGTAATGCCGGAAGACAGTTGGGAAGTAGCTGCTGCAACGCGCTCTGCTGCCTGCTGCTGCTTGGCCAGTGTGCGGGCGCGCTTGCGCTGCGCTTCAGAGTCACGGTTGGCCTGTGCTGAAGATGGGCGGATTTCGGAACTGCCTACTGCATGAATCTGTTTTTTGACGAGGGCCATTTGAATGTCTCCGTGAGAGGGTGCCGGGTTGAGTCGGATGCTGTGCCACATCGACAATTCAGAAAGTGAATCGATGCAGACAGGACAAATTTCCTTGAACGGACAGGGGTCGGCGTGACCTGGCAAGATGCACAGCAATCCAGACTGTCAGTTATTGCTAGGCAGTTTACGGACAGGAAAATTGTTAATCAAACCATTTGGCACTCGTTTACAAAGAATATAAATAACTATATTTATCAGATGGTTATGATATTTTTTGTGAAGAAACAAATTATTGGACAAGAGGCTGGAAGAGGGTGGTGAAACTGGTCCCGAGGAGCCGAAAAGTGGAATTGAACCGGGATTTTGGTGCTTCTATTTGTTTAGAAAGCACTAATTTGTAAACTGTGAAAATTTAATAAATTTACATTTGTATTAGACAAGAAGGTCACAAAACGAAGAAATAATGAATTAACGTTCAAAAGAAGCGGTTTGATATAGACAAAAAAGGTGCGCGACATTCGGGTGCTTTAACAACCCATGGGTTGGGTGGGGTGAGGAGGGGTAGAAGTAGGGATGAGTAGGGCCAGGCGACTAGGGGATTTCACTGATTTCTGCTGATTTTCTACTATTTATTGAAGTTGTGAACTGATATTGGTACGAGCGCTTTCTCTTCAGGTAGCACCTGTTGATGACTGCCAAGATAGTGATTGCTATAACAAAATTCGACTCATATACTCTCCATGGGGGGTATCCTCCCCCTTGTGCATGGAACACTGGATGTGAGGGTAGTATGTTGAATACAAAGAGGAAGGCAACAGAAAGTCGTTATATAAATATTAAAAAAAGCAAAATCATGATCGGTGGCCTGTTGATGGCCACAAGCCTGGCGGCAATTGCTTCAAGCCACCGGGAAGCACCATCCATCACAACAACGCCTAAAGTGGATGGAACAGACTTCTACATGTTCCGCAGTTATGAAACCGGACGCTCCGATTACATCACCATCATCGCAAACTACCAGCCGCTTCAGGATGGTTATGGCGGCCCCAACTATTTCTCGATGGATAAAAATGCGCTGTATGAAATTCACATCAGCAATGATGGAGATGCGCAGGAGGAGATCACCTTTCAATTCAATTTCAGGAACACCTTGAGGGATGTGACCTTACCCATCGGCACAACAAATCCTGTTCCGAATGTCAGCATTCCGTTGATACAGGCTGATACTGTTGCTGGCTTGAACAGCACAAGCCTGAACCTGAATGAGACTTACACCATGACCGTAGTGCGGGATGGTCGCCGTAGCTCAAACCGGGCTGCAGTGGCCAAAGCTTCGGGTGGATCAACCGTTCTTGAAAAGCCAGTTGATTACATTGGTGAAAAAACACTGGGCAATGCAGCAGCCTACCAGGCCTATGCAGACCTGCACATTCATAATGTGATCATTCCTGGATGTGCTGCAGGCACCAACCAGGCCAAGGTATTTGTTGGCCAGCGGCAGGAAGGATTTGCCGTGAACCTAGGTACGATTTTCGACCTTGTGAATGCGCCATTGTCCGTTATTTCCAACCGCGCCAATGAGAATGCGGCCGCAGCCAATTCGATACAGGACAAGAATGTAACGTCGATTGCCCTGGAAATACACAAGGACTGCCTGACCCCATCAGATGACAACCCAATGTCAGCGAGCGCAGGGGATGTAATTGGCGGTTGGACCACAGCCAGCTTACGCCAGACACGCATAGGTGATGGTGTACCGGCGCAGGGTCACCAGACTTCAGAAAAGGTGGGAGGAGCCTGGGTGCAGGTTTCACGTCTCGGCATGCCGCTGGTCAATGAAGTGGTGATTGGTCTGAAGGACAAGGATCGCTTCAATGCATCCAGGCCCAGTGCAGACGCCCAGTTCCTGACCTACGTGTCCAACCCCACCTTGCCGCAATTGATCAGCATGGTGGTGAATGGCGCTTCAGGTGCGGCACCCACCAACTTTCCCAGGACCGATCTGATCAATGTATTCCTGGCTGGAATCGACGGTGTGAATCGTCCTGCTAATGTCCAGTTGTCTGAAATGCTTCGCCTGAATACTGAAATTGCCCCAACAGCATCTGGTGCCCAGAACAAGCTTGGATTGGCTTTCGGTGACAATGCAGGTTTTCCGAACGGCCGGCGGCCGATTGATGATGTAGTTGATATTTCCCTGGTTGCAGTCATGGGTGGTCTGTGTGTGGCCAACGGAACCAATGATGCACTGAAGCTGAACACTGTTCCGGGTACCAGCCTCAGCTCTGACTGTACTCCCAGCAGCGTACCGACTGGAAATACTTCTTTGTCGTTCCATGATGCAGTGGACCAGGCCCGTGTTCCATTCATGACACGCTTCCCGTACCTGAGCACGCCCACACCCGGTTCCGGCGCACCAGCACCTACACAGACCGCGCTGGCGCCATAAGGAGGCAATCATGAAACAGAGTATGAGAGTACGGTTTATGTCTGCAGGTGTCTTGGTCGCTGGGTTGGTCGCCTGCGGTGGTGATGATTCACTACCACTTAATATCGGCACTGCAACCATTGACAGCAATGTGTCTTCTACTGAAGCCAATATCCTGGTGGGTGGAAGTACCGAAGTCGGCGAGCCAGAAAATGTCAGCCAGTTGATGTTGGCCACATCGGAAACTGATGAGCCGTTTGATCTTCCAGACTAAGCCTTGAAACCTGGCGGTGTGAATTCCGCTCGACCTTGTATCGGGAAGTGTCCTGCAGCATGCGTGCTGCAGGGTTGTTTTATCTTGGTTCCAGGATGACCGACAGAAACTGGCTTTTGAAAGGGTCGCCATCTTCAACAACCAGTGTTCTCAGCAAGGCTTTTGACCTGGGTTTCATCAGCAGCTTGACTTTGCCATCCGTATCTGTATTGCTCCACAGCGTGATTGGCGTTTCCGGATATTCAAGCCCCACCGGCAGCCCTGCCACAGGTTGATCACTCTGGTACACATACAGGGTATCCGGCTCTCCGGGTTTGTAGACAAACTGCGCAAGTTCGGGCCTGTACAGCGCGCTGCCAATTTCCACGGGTGCCAATTGTGCAAGCTTGAAATATTCTTCCCGGAAAACTGGTACGGCCTTCGCCTTGTCAATCAGGTCCTGCTTCACCTTGTTTTCCTGAAAGTGCTGTACGCCCTGTGCTGGTGTCAGCTCGATCAGGCTTGTTTTAAGGCGGGCCAGGCAGTTCTGTGGCTTTTCCGGAAAGCTGTAACGCATGCTGTCCTTGTTGAATGCCAATTGAAATACGCCGCGTTGCTCACCCTTGCATTGGATGAAATCAACATATTCACCCTTCACCGTAATTTCCTTGGCGGGAAAATTATGCCCGGTTGAAAGCCCGATACTCTGTTTGCCTGAATCAATCCAGGTCAGGTGCGCGAATGCCTGCAGTGGCAGGGTCAACAGAAGCGTGGCAGACACATGTTTTTTCAATCTGGAAACTCCCTTGTTTCACCTCATTCTGCAGCAGTTTCATTAAATTCGGGCTGGGTGCAACCAGGATATCGAAGAAGAAATGAAGTTGAGCGAAAATTGAATTGATCAATGTTTGCCTGTTACCCCCGTCATGGATTCTCAATGAAACCTTCAGTACACACCACAGTATTTTTCAGCCTTCTTCCCTTCCTGTTTGGCCCGACATTCGCAATTGCGCACGGCGTTCACCTCGACATGCAGGAACTGGATGATGTGGTGGTTGAAGATGACATTGATGCCATCCACACCCTGGGCGGTCAGACCAGTTCGCAGGGGGTGCTGGGTTCGAGGCGCCTCGCCAATCAGAACCCGGCCAGGGCATCCGATGTGCTTGAGGCCGTGCCCGGGCTGAATGTGACCCAGCACTCCGGTGGTGGCAAGGCCAATCAGTACTTCATGCGCGGTTTCAGCCTTGATCACGGTACCGACCTGTCCATCAATTTTCTGGGTGCACCATTGAACCTGGTTGGGCATGCCCATGGGCAGGGGTATGCAGATTCCAATATGCTGATCCCCGAATTGCAGTCGCGGATTGAATACCGCAAGGGACCCTACTTCGCACAGGATGGTGATTTCAGCACGGCGGGTGCGTTGTCCATAGATTATGTCAGCGAGTTGAAGCGTGGCCTGGCCAGTCTCTCCGTGGGCGAGTTCGGTTACCGAAGGGGCCTGCTTGCAGATTCGCTGAGGTTGAACGAAGGGCAGACCAGCCTGCTGTATGCAGTCGAGCTGGCTGACAACAATGGTCCCTGGGACGTGAAGGAAAACCAGTACAGGCACAACCTGTTTGTGAAGATGGTCCACCGGATTGATCCTCTGAAACGCCTTGAGTTGAATTACTCGGGTTA
>DASUDJ010000210.1:0-3781 GCA_036275635.1 Limnobacter sp.
GTTTTACAGCCTTCCAAAACTTGCAGAACTGGGTTTTCCCCACCTGAACCGCTTGCCAGTTTCCATCCGCATCATGCTGGAATCGGTCCTGCGCAACTGTGATGACAGCAAAATCACCGACGAGCACATCCTCCAGCTGGCCAATTGGCGGGCGAATGCCGAGCGAACAGCTGAAATTCCCTTCGTGGTAGCCCGCGTGGTGTTGCAGGACTTCACCGGCGTGCCCTTGCTGGCAGACCTGGCAGCCATGCGCAATGTGGCCCATGACATGGGTCAGAATCCAAAGAAAATCGAACCCCTGGTACCTGTAGACCTGGTGGTGGATCACTCGGTGATGATTGATCACTTCGGCACGCCGGCCGCATTGGTCGACAACATGGAAATCGAATTCCAGCGCAACCGGGAACGCTACCAGTTCATGAAATGGGGCATGCAGGCCTTTGACACTTTCAAGGTGATTCCGCCTGGCGTTGGCATTGTTCACCAGGTGAACCTGGAGTACCTGTTTCGTGGATTGAGAAGCGCGGTACCCGCTTCTGAAAGAAATTCAGACACCGTGTATTACCCCGACACCCTCGTGGGCACTGACAGCCACACCACCATGATCAACGGCCTGGGCGTGGTGGGCTGGGGTGTGGGTGGTATCGAGGCCGAGGCGGCCATGCTGGGGCAACCGGTGTACCTGCTGACACCTGATGTGGTGGGCGTGGAACTGGTCAACAGCCTGCGCGAGGGCATTACCGCCACCGACCTGGTGCTGGCCATTACTGAACTTCTGCGTTCTCGGAAAGTGGTGGGCAAGTTCGTGGAATTCTGTGGACCTGGGGCTGCAAGTCTGACTGTGACCGACCGAACTACGCTGGCCAATATGGCACCGGAATACGGTGCCACCCTTGGGTTCTTCCCGCCTGACCAGAAAACAGTGGAATTCATGCGCAAGACCGGTCGCGGCGGTTCAGAGGCTGACCTGTTTGAAGCCTATTTCACGGCGCAGGGCATGCTGGGCATCCCGGAGCTGGCCTCAATCGACTATTCCGAGGCTTTTACGCTCGACCTTTCGAAAGTGGAACCCTCCCTGGCCGGGCCCCGTCGCCCCCAGGACAGGGTGTTGTTGAAAGACATGAAAACCCGGTTTGAAAGCCTCTTCTCTGAACCCATGACAGCAGATGGTTTCGGCAAGGACATGGCCCAACTGAACACCTGCTACCCCACCGGCCTGGACAAGGTGGATATTTGCAACGGGGACGTGTTGCTGGCCGCAATCACCAGTTGTACCAACACCTCCAACCCTGGCGTGATGCTGGCTGCGGGTTTGCTGGCCAAAAAAGCCGTGGAAAAAGGCCTGAAGGTAAAGCCTCATATCAAAACCTCCACCGCGCCTGGTTCCCGGGTGGTAGGTGAATACCTGCTGAAAACCGGGCTGCAGCCTTACCTGGACAAACTGGGCTTCAATGTGGCGGCCTATGGTTGCGCCACCTGCATTGGAAACTCGGGTGACCTGTTGCCGGAAATCAATGAAACCATCCTGAAAAACGACCTGGTGGCCTGTGCAGTGCTGTCTGGCAACCGGAATTTTGAAGCCAGGATACACCCCAACCTGAAGGCCAACTTCCTGGCTTCACCGCCACTGGTAGTGGCATTTGCAATTGCCGGGAAAGTGAATATCGACCTGACCACCGAGCCGCTGGGGCATGGAACAGATGGGCAGCCTGTCTTCCTGCGAGACGTCTGGCCCACGGATGAGGAAATCAATGCCCTGCTGCCCACGGCCAATGATTCAGGCACCTTCAAGCGCCTGTACGACAATTTTGTGAGTGGTCATGACCTGTGGAACAAGGTGCCAGCACCCAGCGGGCAAGTGTATGACTGGCCTGCCTCAAGCTACATTGCCAAGCCGCCATTCTTTACGGGTTTTGAAATGACACCCCGGCCAGTCACGACGATCGAGGGGGCCAAACCCCTGCTGATGCTGGGCGATTCAGTCACCACTGACCATATTTCGCCTGCAGGCTCATTCAAGTCCACCACGCCTGCTGGCCGCTACCTTCAGGAACTGGGTGTGAAGCCAGATGACTTCAACAGCTACGGTTCGCGGCGTGGCAATCATGATGTGATGATCAGGGGCACTTTTGCAAATGTGCGCCTCAAGAACCTGATGATTGCTCCGGATGCCAATGGCAACCGGATTGAAGGCGGTTTCACCATGAAGGATGGCGAACAGACCACGGTGTTTCATGCGGCAATGCAGTACCAGGCCGAGGGTACACCCACCATTGTGCTGGCTGGGGAGGAATACGGCACCGGGTCCTCACGGGATTGGGCTGCAAAAGGCACCCGCCTGCTGGGAGTGAGGGTAGTAGTGGCCAGAAGTTTTGAAAGAATTCACCGCAGCAACCTGGTGGGCATGGGCGTCCTGCCCCTGCAATTCTGCGGAAATGATTCCATACAAAGCCTGAGGCTGGACGGCACTGAAACCTATGACGTGATTGGTCTGAACGAGTACACCGCACCCCAGGCCATGCTGACACTGCAGATCAACCGCATCAACGGTGATGTGGACCAGGTCAAGGTTCTCAGCAGGATCGACACACCGATTGAAATGGATTATTACAGGCATGGCGGAATCCTGCCATTTGTGTTGCGAGAGCTTCTGGCCGCCTGAACCAAACCTGCCCCGCAACAGGCGCAATATTCAGCGGTTGCTGCGGGCCTGCCTCGCCCCTTGCCTGATCAGCAGCAGGATGGGCACCAGCGCAATCAGCACAATCATCAGGGCTGGCACAGCTGCTTCGGTCAGCCGCTCATCCGAGGCAAACTGGTAAGACACCACTGCCAGGGTGTCGAAATCAAACGGACGTAACACCAGGGTAGCGGGTAATTCCTTGATGACGTCCACGATCACCAGCAGCATGCCAGTGGCCAGCGAGCCTTTCAGTACCGGCACGTGTACATGCCACAGCACCTGGCGGGATGTACGCCCCAGCACCCGGGCAGACTCATCAATATGCCGGGTGATCTGCTGCAGCCCCGAATCAACTGACTGCAAGGCCGCCGAGGTGAAGCGCACATTGTAGGCATACACCAGGGCCAGCATGCTGCCCGTCAAGGCAGGAATATGCCAGCCAGCCTCAAAAGTGAACCGGTCAAAGGCAGACAGTGGCAAAAGGATTGCAATGGCCAGAATGGCACCGGGAACACCATAACCAAGGGAGATCAAGCGATAAATGGCTGTGACCCACCACACCTGTGCCTGCCTTTTCACATACGCCAGGAATACAGCCAGCAGCACGGCAACCAGTGCAGCCACCGCACCGAGAAGGGCTGAATGGTAAGCCCACTGAAGGCTTCTTGACCAGTCTATGCTGGTGTCCACATTGATGACCAGTGCAGCAAGAATGGCCACTGGCAATACGAAACCCAGCATGAAAGGCAAGGAACACAACACCACCACGAGCGACGCCTGCACGGGTTTCAGCGGCTTTCGTTCAACTGCACCACCCCTGCCAGACTGGGTGTAGAACTGCGCCCTGCCCCGAGCCCTGGATTCGGATGCGATCAGCAACAGCATGACCGACAGCAACATGACAGCCAGCAGGGCTGCGCTTTCCCGGTCACCCATGTTCAACCAGGTCTTGAAAATCGCAGTGGTGAAGGTTTGCACACCGAAATAGGACAATGCCCCGTATTCAGCCAGGGTTTCCATCAGCACCAGGGTCAGGCCCACCACCCAGGCGGGCCGTGCAACCGGCAAGCCCACCTTCAGAAAGGCACTGGTGGCACT
>DASUDJ010000211.1:0-7983 GCA_036275635.1 Limnobacter sp.
GACAAATTGTCCAAGTACTTGATGAGCGCTCTCAGACTGTTGCCGTGTGCGGCAATCAAGACCTTTTTGCCTGCCTTAATGGCAGGTGCAATGCCATCCTTCCAGATCGGGATCACACGGTCCACGGTGTCTTTCAGGCATTCAGTCAGCGGAATTTCCTCCGGCTTCAGCTTGGCATAACGGGGGTCATTGCCAGCAAAACGGGGGTCATCCACCTTCAGCGGGTTCGGTGCGATTGCATACGCCCTGCGCCAGATCAGCACCTGCTCCTCACCAAACTTGGCGGCGGTTTCAGACTTGTTCAGACCCTGCAGGTCGCCGTAGTGGCGTTCGTTCAGGCGCCAGGCATGCACCACCGGCAGCCACATCTGGTCCATCTGGTCCAGGGCAATCCACAGGGTGCGAATTGCACGCTTCAACACCGAAGTGTAGGCCACATCGAAGCTGTAGCCTTCCGCTTTCAGCAGCTCGCCTGCCTTGCGGGCTTCTTCGCGGCCTTTTTCGGTCAGGTCCACATCAGCCCAGCCGGTAAAGCGGTTTTCCAGGTTCCACTGGCTCTCGCCGTGGCGCATCAATACGAGTTTGTACATGGGTGCGGCCCTTAAGTTGCTGTCTAATTAGGCAAAGCGACATTTTAGCCTCAGTTCAAGGGGATATAATGAAAAGCTTACCCAGACCCACTTATTGCAGGAACTATGTCGCAGGAATTTCTGATTCAAAACAGTTGGCTGATTGCACTGGCAGTCGGCTCCGGCCTGATGCTGCTCTGGCCCGTGCTCACCAAGGGTGGCGGCACGCGCATCAATGTACCCCAGGCAACCCTGATGGTGAACCAGCGAAAGGCCGTCATGGTCGACATCCGCGAAGATGACGTTGTGAACAATGCAGGTGTGGTGCCCAACGCAAAGCGTGTTCTGATCAAGGACCTGAAGGACAAGGCTGACAGCCTTGCGAAATCAAGGGAAGTTCCGCTGATTGTTCTTTGCCAGGCGGGAGCACGCGCAGGTGCTGCAGCCACGGTATTGAAGGCGGCCGGTTACAAGGAAGTTTTCGTGCTGGAGGGCGGGGTGAATGCCTGGAAGGAAGCGGGCATGCCCGTGAAAAAGTCATCAGCAGACCAGGCCGCTGCCAGCAAGCCAGCCAAGGCCGCCAAATCTGCAGGCAAATAAGCAGCATTAAACATTCCGCAGCAAAACAAGGAGTATTCAGTCATGAGCAATGTTCAAGCCCGGGTCCGCATGTACACCAGTGCCGTATGCCCCTACTGCCAACGTGCAGAGCGCCTGCTGAAAGAGCGTGGCGTGCAGGACATTGAAAAGATCCGGATTGATCTTGATCCCGCCCAACGGGAAAAAATGATGACTGAAACCGGACGCCGCACTGTGCCCCAGATTTACATCGGTTCAACCCATGTGGGCGGCTGCGACGACCTTTATGAGCTGGACCGTGCCGGCAAGTTGCTGCCCATGCTCGGGCAGGCGGGCTGAACTCCCTTTTATCAATCCGAATTTATTACCCACTTTACAAACAGGAGCCATTCAATGGCCGAACAGAATTCAGAAGCCGTTTTCCAGATGCAGCGTGTTTACATCAAGGATGCATCCCTGGAATTGCCCAACGCACCCCAGATTTTCCTGGACAAGAATCCACCAAAAATCGAGGTGGCGGTGGATGTGGGTGCGCAGCGCCTGGCAGAAAATATTTTCGAATCCGAAGTGACTGTCACGGTCACGGCAAAGATTGAGGAGAAAGTGGCTTTTCTTGTCGAGTGCAAGCAGGCCGGCATTTTTGAAATCGCCAATGTGCCCGAGGAGCAGTATGACCCCCTGTTGGGAATTCTCTGCCCCAACATGATTTACCCCTATCTGCGCGCCAATGTGGCCGATCTGATTACCCGCACCGGCTTCCCACCCGTGCACCTGTCAGACATCAATTTTGAGCAGTTTTACCAGCAACGCCTGGCCGCTGCCAAGGAACAGGCCGCCAAGCAAAACGGCTCCGGCATCATCACCTCAGCCTGATCCATGCCTGTCATGAACATCACCGTGTTTGGCGCAGGCGCGTGGGGCACGGCAGTGGCGGCCCACATGGCTTTCGCCCACAAGGTGGTGTTGTGGGGCCGTGATCGGTCGGTGCTAGATTCAATCGGCTCCGATCACGAGAACCCGCGTTACCTGGCAGGCATCAAGCTGAACCGCGCATTACAGGTTCAGCCCGATTTCGAACTGGCAGCACGCCATTCTCTGGGTGCTGAAAATTCACTCTGGGTGCTGGGCACGCCCATGGGCGCCCTGCGAAGCACCCTGCAACAGCTGCAGCAGATTGCACCAGTTGAAGAATGGCCGCCCCTGGTGTGGTTGTGTAAGGGCTTTGAAGTGGGTACAGGCCTGATGCCCCACCAGGTGGTTCAAGAGGTGTTGGGCAGACCATTCGGTGGAGCATTGACCGGTCCCTCCTTTGCCGCCGAGGTTGCAAGGGGCCTTCCCTGTGCACTCACGGCTGCCTCGCCTGATGAAGCCACGCGGCATGCCATGGTCAGCGCTGCCCATCATGCGGCCCTGCGTGTTTACGAGCTCGACGACATCATCGGCGCGGAAGTGGGTGGTGCGGTCAAGAACATCATGGCTGTGGCCACCGGCATTTGCGATGGCATGCAATTGGGGCTGAATGCGCGCGCTGCCCTGATTACCCGCGGCATGGCTGAAATTCGCCGGCTTGCAGTGGCCTTGGGTGCACAGGCCGAAACCCTGAACGGGCTCTCCGGCTTTGGTGATCTGATTCTGACCTGCACCGGCGATCTTTCCCGCAACCGCCGGGTGGGGCTGATGCTGGCCCAAGGCAAAGCCCTTCCGGTCATCCTGCAGGAACTTGGGCAGGTTGCTGAAGGTGTGAAGTGTGCCCCCGTGGTGAAAGATCTTGCCGTAAGCATGGGAGTGGACATGCCGATTACCCAGGCCATCAATGCAGTACTCTTCGACGGGTTGAGTCCCGGTGAAGGGGTGATGAAGCTGCTGGCGCGGGAAGCCAGGGCAGAGGATGGCGAGGGGGGCTGAAACACCGGTTTGGTGTCTGCCTGCTGTCGGTAGCTGATTGCCTCCGCACGGGTTTGCTGCCTGCCGCCCGTACTGCCCACTTCCGCATGGGTTTACCGCCTCCCGCCCTGAGCTACCCACTTCCGCACGAAAACCGCTTGTTCCCTTCTTGAAGCGCGGCTTTCAATTCACCCCCGCCCGACAAAAAAGCATGGTCGGGTCGTGGGTGTCGCCCCAAGGCTTTGCCTGTGGGCGAACATTGACGCCGACTTCAAGCGGGGCGGTTTTCTGAAAGTGCGAAAGCAGGCCAGCACCAGGTCGGGTAGGCCAAGCAGCGCCGGTTCACTCCACTTGGCGCACGAAGTCACTGCCGCTGTTCAGCTCACTCAGCAGCCCACTGAGCAGCGCAATGCCACCGTCAGCGTTAAAGCCCACTCAGTAGCGAAGTCCCAAGCGCTTCGCATTCAGGAAAACCTGTCCGTTTGAGGTTCAACCGCCACGTTCGGCCTTCTGGCCGGCACCGAGACCCCGCCGCGCTTTTTTGCGGGGCGAGGTGAGTCAGGTTGAACTTCAAGAAGGGATCAACAGGTTTTCTGGCGAAGACTTGGGATTCGCGCTGAATGGCCTTAACCAACCCAGCCAGCCACAAACGCTTCGCGCTGATCGGGCTGTCAGCTTCCGCCTTCGAATCCGAGCTGCCGCCACGCTTCATACACCATCACCGCCACTGAATTCGACAGGTTCAAGGAGCGGCTTTCCGGCCTCATCGGCAGTCGCAGCCAGTTCTCCTCAGCAAACCACTGGCGAACCTCTTCCGACAGTCCCCGGGTTTCACTGCCAAACATCAGGTAGTCTCCCGCCTGGAACCTGACCTCAAACGGTGAACGTTTGCCCTTGGTGGTCATTGCGAAACTCCTGGCAGGGTCTGGATTGCAGGTTTGCAGAAATTCTTTCCAGCCTGCATGCACGCGCATGTCAGCATATTCGTGATAGTCAAGACCGGCGCGTCGCATGCGGGCATCTTCCAGCGGAAAGCCGAGCGGTTCCACCAGGTGCAGCTGCACGCCGGTATTTGCGCAAAGGCGTATCACATTGCCTGTGTTCGGCGGTATTTCCGGTTCAACCAACACCACATTAATCATTCAGGAGTCCTGCAAATGGCCAAGATAGTAATTCGCTGCGCACCGGCCTTGTAAAGAGCCTCGACACAACTCTGGGTAGTGGCACCCGTGGTAATCACATCATCCACCAGTCCGATGTGCAGCCTCGCCGGGAAGGCCCTCGTCGCTTGAAAAGCACCTTGCAGATTCTTCAGTCGATCCCGCCGATCCAGTTCCGCTTGGGCACCTGCCTCGCGCACCTTGATCAGGCTGCACTTTTCAACAGGGCGTGCAATTGCATCGCCCAGGTGCATCGCGATCAACGCGGCCTGATTATATCCCCGCTGCTTCAGCCTTTTCATGCTTGATGGCACTGGCACAAGCACATCCGGCAACTCGTGGTCCGACTGTGTCAGCTCAAGCGCCATCCAGTGCGCCATGAACCTGGCAAGGCCCGGATTGTTGCCGTATTTCAGCAGGGCTATCCACTGGTCAAAGGGCGGTGTGTAGTCGCAGCACACCACGCAATCAAGAGGTTTGCATTCCGGGTCCTGCAGCAGGGGGCGGCAGTGTCGGCAATGTGTCCAGCCAAAGGCCTGGGGCCGTGGGCCCAGCGCAAGTCCGCAACGCCGGCAGCGCACTTTGGGCTGCTCCTGGAACAGGGCCATGCACCGATTACAGGCATAGCGGCCCAGGCCGGGCGCCCCAGGATCTGCCAGCGCCGCCTGGCAGGCCGTGCAACGTGGTGGCAGCAGCGTATCGCCCACGGCTTGGCAAGTTCTATAGAATAGGCGACTCCATGTTTTCGCTGAAAAGGCCCGGTTCACAATGTCCTCGCAGTTCTGGAAGGTTCCCCGGTCAAATGTTGCGCTGGCAAGCCAATGGGCCCGACGTGTGCATGCGCCCTTGCCTTTCATTCTTGGGGAAGTCAATCAGCGCATGGTGAATCGTGCACAGATCATGCGCCCGGTCGAGGGAGGCGTGGTGCACCAGGGTTGGCTACACCCCGACGCATTGCCCAATGTGAAAGATCTGCTGCCGGGGCGACCATTCAGCATCTTTTCACCTGCAGCAATTGATCTTCCGGGTTTGCAGGTTGACCCTGCCGCAGCCTCGTTCCTGTCGAAAATCTGGCCAGGTCGCACCGCTGCCCGCGCGGCAACCCGCAGTCAAATGCTGGCAGTCAACCAGCCATTGCCCCTGCCCGATGAAAGCCAGGCCATGGTGTGGTCGCCGTTGTGGCTGCATGCGGTGGAGGATCCGGGCCAGTGCCTGGCGGAATGGCTGCGTGTTCTGAAGCCAGAGGGCGGGGTTTTCTTCAGCTGTTTCGGACCAGACACGGCCCGCGAGCTGAAGTCTTTTGCAGACATGCTGCAGACTCCTTTCCCTGATTTTTCTGACATGCATGATCTCGGCGACCTGATGAGCAGGCAGGGGTTTTCCGACCCGGTCATGGAAATGGAAAAACTCACCCTGACTTACGCCACGCCAGAAAAACTGCTGGGCGACTGGCGAGCCATGTGTGGCAACAATCTTCAGAATATGAAGCCTGGTTTGATGACTGCCCGGGCCAAAGCCCGGGCCGTGCAATCAATCGAGAAATTGCGTAATCCTGAAAACGGCAGGATTCCTTTGACGCTGGAACTGGTGTACGGCCATGCCTGGAAAGTGAAACGGCAGCCGAAAACCGGTGTTGCAACCGTGAAAGTGTCGGATATCAAGGGGAGAAAAGGCCTGAAATAACATGGTGCTGCGCAGCATTCTTAAATGTAGCGCATTGTTTCCAAATTATTTCGGGTAAATCCTTTGCGGATTGTTGCTGTCGTATTGATTGGTTTAGAGGCTTAAGCCTATAATCCGAAGGTTTCGATGCACTCTTTTGGGTGTAAGTCGGGTCTGCATGACTGCTCTCTGAGAGGTATATGGGCATGATTCCAGAAAATACAAGTGCGGTATGTTCCCCACAAGACAAGCCATCGAATGGCATGCAGGCCAACCGGTGGGTTTTCAGGCGCAATTGCTCGCTGAGTCCGAAGCAGTTGCTGCAGTGGTACATCAGCCTGTGCTGCATCACCCTGGTGATAGCCACAGGCTTTTTACTGGCTGGTTTCTGGATTGTGCTGCCGTTTGCGGGCCTCGAGTTGCTGCTGGTGGGAATTGCATTTGTTGTATACGCCAGGCATGCAGCCGACTATGAAATGATTCAGCTTCAGCCCAACCAGCTTTTGCTGGAAATGGCCGATGGCAGCAAGGTGACGCAGCTTGAATGGTCCCCCCAGTGGGCCCGCTTGAGTTACAACGGAAAATACAAAGCGCCCCTGATGTTCAGTTACAAGGGGCAACAAGTAAAAATAGGCAAGTTCATTGCCGAGAAAGACAAGTCAGTGTTGCACAGGGAACTCAAGGCAGCATTGGCCAAGGCAGCATGTGCTGTTTAAGCATGCGGCTTCCACCAGTTTGATATTTTTTTTGAGATTGAGGATCGCCATGTTGAAGTCGTCCTTGGGTATTCGCAAAGCAGCCGCAGTGGCTGCAGCAGTTGCGATGACATCCTTCGGAGGTGCTGCATTTGCCGAGAATGTTTCTGGGCAGCCCCTGCAGTACAACCTCGCCGAGCCGGTCACCGAAATCGCGCGTCAGATCTATGATTTGCACACGCTGATGCTGGTCATCTGCCTGGTTATTTTTGTTGCCGTGTTCGGCGTGATGTTTTATTCCATCTACGCCCACCGCAAGTCAAAAGGTGCCAAGTCGGCTTCATTCCATGAAAGCGTGAAAGTTGAAATTGCATGGACAGTTGTGCCTTTCCTGATCGTGATCGGCATGGCCCTGCCCGCAACAAAAACCGTTGTGGCCATGAAGGATACGTCGAACGCCGACCTGACCATCAAGGCCACCGGCTATCAGTGGAAGTGGGGTTATGAATACCTGGCAGGCGAAGGCGAAGGCATTTCCTTCCTGTCTACCCTGTCCACACCCCGTGATCAGATTGATGACCACAAGGGCCAGGCAGTTGCCCGCGGTGAAAACTACCTGATGGAAGTGGACAACCACGTGGTTGTTCCCGTGAACAAGAAAGTTCGCGTGGTAACCACTGCCAACGATGTAATTCACGCCTGGATGATTCCCGCCTTCGGTGTGAAGCAGGATGCGATCCCCGGCTTCGTGCGCGACACATGGTTCAAGGCTGAAAAGGAAGGCATCTACCGTGGCCAGTGTGCCGAGTTGTGCGGCAAGGACCACGCTTACATGCCAATCGTGGTTGAAGTGATGTCCGAAGAAAACTATTCCAAGTGGGTCCAGGCCAAGTTGACAGAAATGAAGGCCAAGCAGGACGACCCCACCAAGGAGTGGACCAAGGAAGACATGGTTGCCCGCGGCGAAAAGGTGTTCAATGCCAATTGCGCAGCATGCCACCAGGCCAGCGGTGAAGGCATTCCCGGTGCATTCCCTTCCTTGGTGAAAGCACCTTCCGTGGTGGGCCCACAGGCCGACCAGATCGCAATCTTGCTGAATGGCAAGGGTGCGGGCATGCCAGCCTGGAAGCAGTTGTCTGATGTTGAAATTGCATCAGTCATCACCTACACCAGAAACGCCTGGGCCAATGCCGGCACAGGTACAGACCCGGTTGTTCAGCCAAGTGCTGTTACGGCTGCACGTTAATATTGCTTAGGAGATTTACATGAGCACTACCGCGGCAGATTTAACCCACGGACATGGTCACGACCATGACCATGCGCACGACCATCCCCATGGTTGGCGCCGTTGGTTGTACGCAACCAACCACAAAGACATCGGTACCATGTACCTGATTTTCTCCTTCGTGATGCTGCTGGAAGGCGGCATCCTGG
>DASUDJ010000212.1:0-7652 GCA_036275635.1 Limnobacter sp.
TTTCATGGTGTCCACCAGGCGTACCCTGTCGTTCACCAACTGGGCCATGTCCTTGTCACCAGTGGACACGATCACTTCATCAAAGCCCTGTTCAAGTGCAACCACCGCCAGCGTGCCAATTACGTCATCCGCTTCAATGCCGGGTTCCATCACGATTGGCCAACCCATGGCTCGGGTCACTTCGTGAATGTGGGGGATTTGAGCCGCCAGGTCCTCCGGCATGCTGGCCCTGTTGGCCTTGTATTCCGGGTAAATATCGTCCCGGAAGGTTTTACCCGGCGCATCGAATACGCAAGCGATACAATTGTGAACGATGTCATCAGTGTGGTAGTCGGCTCGAAGGCGCCGAAGCATGTTGACCATTCCATAAATGGCCCCGGTGGGCTCACCCGCCCGGTTGCGCAGATCAGGCATGGCATGAAAGGCACGGTACAGGTAGCTAGAACCATCAACAAGGAGTAGTCGCTTCATATGAAAACCAAAAATAAGAATATTCCAACACTGCGTCACCTGCCTTCCAAGGAACAATCCACCGCAGTGAAGGCCAGGGAATCATGGCATGTGCTGGGGATTATGGCAGAGTTCATCGAGGCGACCGAGAAGCTGTCAGCAATTCGTCCCTCGGTGTCCATCTTCGGCAGCGCCAGGACACCAGCAGATCATCCTTATTACGAACTGACCGAAAAAATTGCAAGGGCCCTGTCTGACTCAGGTTTTGCAGTCATCAGCGGGGGCGGGCCAGGCATCATGGAAGCGGCCAACAAGGGCGCTTTTGCCGGTGAGTCCCCCAGCGTGGGCCTGAATATTGAACTGCCCTTTGAACAGCATGGCAATCCGTATCAGAACATCTCGCTGACATTCCGGCATTTTTTTGCCCGGAAGGTGGCCTTCGCAAAATATGCAAGCGCCTATGTGGTGATGCCTGGCGGCTTTGGCACACTGGATGAAATGTTTGAGGCCCTGACGCTGATACAGACCAACAAGGGCAGGCGTATACCGATCATCCTGGTGGGCGGCAAGTTCTGGGCGGGTCTGATCGACTGGATCAAGAGCCACCTGCTGGGCGAAGGCATGATCAGCCCCACCGACATGGACCTGTTTGAAGTGGTGGAAACACCGGAAGAAGTGGTGAATTGCATCTTTCACTTCTATGAAAAGAGAACTTTCAACCCATCAGACAGTGAGACAGAGAAACTGCTGGACTTATAAAGCCGGGTCAAACGCAGGTAAAATCGAAGGCTTGGTGTTTTTCTGCCCGATGTGCTTGAACCCCTACCCGGAACTTTGAATGGCTGTCTTTACCCGCATAACCCATGAAGAACTGCAGCACTGGCTTATTGGCCGTGACTGCGGGGAACTGCTTTCATTTGAAGGCATACAGTCAGGCATTGAAAATACCAATTATTTCGTGAATACCAACCGGGGACGGTTCGTACTGACCATATTCGAGAAGCTCACCGACAGCGACCTGCCTTTTTACCTCGGCCTGATGCAGCACCTGGCCAAGAAAGGACTTGCTGTGCCTGGGCCAATTGCCGGTGCAGATGGTCAACTGTTCAACCGGCTGGGCGGGAAACCGGCCACACTGGTCAATTGCCTTGCGGGGCGCTCGGTTGATAAGCCCAATGCTGCCCAGTGCAGGGAAATCGGGCGCTTCTGTGCAGCAGCCCACCTGGCCGTGGCTGATTTCCAAGGTGACGTGCCCAATCCCAGGGGCCTAGCCTGGATTGAAAGTGCTGCAGTTGAAATCAGTGATTTCCTGCCCGAAGACGTACGCGCCTTGCTGAAAGATGAAGTGGCCCACCAGAAAAGCATTGCTGAAAGTGAGGCTTACAAGGGACTGCAGAAAGGTGCTGTGCATGCAGATCTTTTTCGGGACAATGCATTGATGACCGGCGACAGCCTCGGCGGTGTCATCGATTTTTATTTTGCGGGAGTGGACACTTTCCTGTTTGACCTGGCGGTCACAGTCAATGACTGGTGCATTGACCTGGAAACAGGTGAACTGAAAACCGAACTACTGGATGCCTTCCTGCAGGGTTACCAGGAACTGCGAAAATTGACCCCGAGTGAATGCCTGCTCTGGCAGGATATGCTGCGTTCTGCGGGTCTGCGCTTCTGGACTTCACGACTTTATGACTATTACAAACCGCGGGAAGCAGAAGTGCTGAACGTAAAAAACCCGGCCCACTTTGAACGGGTTTTACTGGCCCGGCGCAAGGGCGTACCCAATTTGCCTGTATTGAATTAAGGAAGTACCACGTGGCCAATTATGTACACACCTGCCAGCCCAGGGAGGGTTGGGAATGGTTGATGCAAGGGATACAACTCTTCCGCAGGAAACCTGGAGAGATGTTCCTGTTTGGTAACACCTACCTGTTCATCATCCTGTTCGTGGGTCTGCTGATTCCGTTTCTGGGTGCTGCAATCGTGGCAATGATTTCACCTGCACTGGGTTTTGGAATCATGCTGGCCGGCCGCATGGGGCAGAATGGCCTGCGGGTAGGGCCTCAGGTAATGTTCTCAGCCTTCCACCCTGACAATCGACAACACCTGCAGTCACTGCTGATGCTGGGAGCCATATACACAGGCTGCTTTGCACTCATCAAGCTGTTTGCACACCTGCTTTTGGGCGCTCAACCCGCTGTGTCCATGGAAGACCTGCAAAAGGCTGACCCCGCAAGCAATGCAGCCCTGTTTGAATACATGGTGGCTTATATGGCTTTCGTAGGCATATTCAGCTTGCCTGTGCTGCTTGCCTTCTGGTTTGCACCGGTGCTGGTGGTGTGGCACAAGATGAAACCCATGCAAGCCCTGTTTTCAAGCTGGGTGGCTGTATGGCGCAACAAGGGCAGTTTCCTGATTTATGGCATGGGCTGGCTGGTGATGGGCCTGGGTTTTTCCTCGATGTTTGTGGTGATTTTCACCATGCTGGGTTTGCCGCCAGCAATTGTGAGTGCGCTGAACATGATGAGTGTGGCCTTGGTGATGGCTGTGTCCTTGTGTACCTTTTACCCCACCTACAGGTCGGTTTTTGAGCACGATCCGCTGAACTGACCACTGCCTGCCTGCGCAAGGGTTTACTGCCTCACGCCCTGAGCTGCCTGCTGCTCCGGTAGCTTGCAGCCTCCCCGGCCAGTGCTGCCCGCCTCCGCACGAAAACCGCTTGTTCCCTTCTTGAAGCCCGGCTTTCAATTCACCCCCGCCCGACAAAAAAGCGTGGTCGGGCCGTGGGTGTCGCCCAAGGCTTGCCTGTGGGCGAACATTGAAGCCGGCTTCAAGCGGGGCGGTTTTCTGACTGTGCGCAAGCAGGCCAGCACCAGGCCGGGCAGGCTGAAAAGCACTGGTGATAACGCTACAGCAGGCACAAGCTGTATTAGCACAGTCAGCACAGTTAGCACAGTCGCGTCGGGTCACTCCACTTGGCGCGCGAATTCACTGCCGGTGTAAAGCCCACTCAGCAGTGAGATTCCAAGCGCTTCGCCTTCAGGAAAACCTGCCCGTTTGATATTCAACCACAACGTTCGGCCGAGAGGCCGGCACCGAGACCCCGCCGCGCTTGTTTGCGGGGCGAGGTGAGTCAGGTTGAATTCAAAAAGGGAAATACAGGTTTTCTGGCGAAGACTTGGGATTCGCGCTGGGTGGGCATCCGCACCACACGTGATTCGCGATGAATGGGCTTTATCAACCCAGCCAGTGACATACGCTTTGCACTGAGTGGGCCTCAACACCACACATGATCCGCGCTATCGAGCACGCCTGACACCAGCAGTTTGAATGAATTTCAGGCTTTTTCAAGCTTGGCCAAACTGAGCATCAGCCACTTCATGCCCTGCCTGCCAAAGTTGATCTGAATTCGCTGATCATCGCCCTCGCCTTCATAGGCGACCACAACACCATTGCCAAATTTGGCATGGACCACCCCAGTACCAATGTCATAAGGCCGCTTCAAATTCTTGTTGCTGTAACCCACATTCAGGGTCTTGCTTTGGCCCCATACCTTGGAGTCAAGCGCATCCCAACCCTGACTGGCAATATGGGCGCGCTTCGGTGTCAGCCATTTCAATACTTCTTCAGGCAATTCATCCAGGAAGCGTGAACGCAGGTGATAACGTATCTGGCCAT
The DNA here is from genome assembly GCA_036275635.1 of Limnobacter sp. Taxonomy (GTDB): domain Bacteria; phylum Pseudomonadota; class Gammaproteobacteria; order Burkholderiales; family Burkholderiaceae_B; genus Limnobacter. The sequence continues at coordinate 4,126 of DASUDJ010000212.1, forward strand.
GCAGCATGCGCTGCTGGGCATGGCTAAGGAACAACTGCTCCCGCGCCCGGGTAATGGCCACGTACATCAGGCGACGTTCCTCTTCCACGGCCTCCACGCTGGTACCATCACCACCCACCACAGAATTGCCGATGCTGTTTTCATGTGGAAACAGGCCTTCTTCAAGGCCGGTTACAAACACGCACTTGAACTCAAGCCCCTTGGCTGAATGGGCTGTCATCAACTGGATCGCATCCTGACCTGCAGCAGCTGCATTGTCGCCAGCCTCCAGCGAAGCATGCGACAGGAAATCCGCCAGCGGTGTGATCAGTTTTTCCTCATCCACCATGGTGGCAGCCGCATCCTGGTAATACCCTTCCGCAATCGCGAAGGATGCTGCAGCATTCACCAATTCCTTCAGGTTTTCCACCCGGTCTTCACCATCCTTGTCGGCCTGAAAATGCGCTATCAGGCCTGACTCCTCTATCACCTTGTTCACCAGGTCAGCCAGGCTCAAGCCGCGGGTTTCAAACCGCATGCGTTCAATCAGGTCAGCAAATTTTTTCAGGCCTGCCTGTGCACGGCCTTCCATGCGATGAATGGCGCGGTACAGGGATGTGCCTTGTGTTGAAGCAATATCCTGAAGCTGTTCAACACTGCGTGCACCAATACCCCTGGCCGGAAAATTCACAACCCGCGAGAAGGAATTGTCATCATCCGCATTGTCCATCAGCCGAAGGTATGCCAACGCATGCTTGATTTCCGCCCGTTCGAAGAAGCGCAAACCGCCATACACCCGGTAGGGAATGCCGGCATTGAACAAGGCCTGTTCCACCACCCGCGACTGGGCGTTCGACCGATAAAGAATGGCGACGTCTGAGCGGCTGTAACCTTCCTCGAGCACCAGCTTCTTGATGCGGTCGATGATGAAAGAAGCCTCGTCCTGGTCACTGATGGCTTCATACACTCGAATGGCTTCGCCTTCGCCTGCCTCAGTCCACAGGTCTTTGCCCAGGCGGGCCTTGTTGTGTGCAATCAGCACATTGGCGGCCTTCAGTACATTGCCCACCGAGCGGTAGTTCTGCTCCAGCTTGATGCGGTTCTGCACATTGAAATCATTTTCGAACTGCACCATGTTGGCCACACGGGCACCGCGGAAAGCATAGATGGACTGGTCATCATCACCCACCGCGAATATGCAGCCATGTGGCCCCGCCAACCGCTTCAGCCAGTTGTACTGCAGGGCGTTGGTGTCCTGAAACTCATCCACCAGGATGTACTTGAAACGGGCCTGGTAATGCTCGCGCAAGGCTGGGTTTGCTCCCAGCAGTTCGAAGGAGCGCAACAGCAGTTCTGCAAAGTCCACCACGCCCTCACGCTGGCACTGCGCCTCATAGGCCTCATACAGCCGCACCATCATGCGGTTGTATTCATCATGGGCGTCGACGTCTTTCGGGCGCAAACCCTGTTCTTTCGCGGAACCGATGAAGTAGCTGAGTTGCTTGGGCGGAAATTTTTCCGCATCAATGTTCAGCACCTTGTACATGCGCTTGATGGCTGACAATTGGTCCTGCATGTCAAGAATCTGGAAGGCCTGGGGAAGGCCAGCCTCGCGCCAATGGGCACGCAACATGCGGTTGCACAACCCGTGAAATGTACCCACCCACATGCTGCGGGTGTTGATCGGCAACATGGTGGAAATACGGTGCAGCATTTCCTTGGCGGCCTTGTTGGTGAAGGTCACAGCCAACACGCCGTTGGGGCCCACCTGCCCGGTCTGAATCAGCCAGGATATCCGGGCGGTCAACACCTTGGTCTTACCACTACCCGCCCCTGCCAGGATAAGCGCGGACTCGCGGGGCAAGGTCACTGCTGCGAGTTGTTCAGGGTTCAGGCTGTCAAGTAGGGACACGGCTTCTCACGTCGGGAATTGATTCTGCTGGTGATTTTAACAGTGATTGCCCCACCCGCTTCAACCGTAAAAAACCAAAAAGCCCGATATAATGCTGCTTTGCTCCCCGCCAGGGTTGAGCGCCGCATCTTCTCCAGATTCAAATCCATCCACTGCCATCACCATGCTTGACAAATACACCGCCCAAGACATCGAAAAAACCATCCAGGGCGAATGGAAAAAGACCGAAGCCTACAAGGCGGAGGCTTTTGCAAAAGACTCAAGCGGCAATCTGAAGCCCAAATACTATTGCGTGTCCATGCTGCCCTACCCCAGCGGCAAGCTGCACATGGGCCATGTACGCAACTACACCATCAATGATGTGATGATCCGCCAGAAGCGCATGAAGGGTTACAACACCCTGATGCCCATGGGCTGGGATGCTTTCGGCATGCCTGCTGAAAACGCAGCCATGGCCAATGGCAAGCCGCCCGCAGCATGGACCTACAGCAACATTGAGTACATGAAAAAGCAGATGGAATCCATGGGCCTGGCGATCGACTGGTCCAAGGAAGTGGCCACCTGCAAACCCGATTACTACAAGTGGAACCAGTGGCTGTTCCTGAAAATGCTTGAAAAAGGCATTGTGTACAAGAAAACCGGCACTGTGAACTGGGATCCGATTGACCAGACAGTGCTGGCCAATGAACAGGTGATTGACGGCAAGGGTTGGCGTTCCGGCGCAACGGTCGAGAAGCGCGACATTCCCATGTACTACATGGCCATCACCAATTACGCCGATGTATTGCTGGACGACCTGAACGGTTTGCAGTGGCCCGACCGCGTGAAGGTGATGCAGGAAAACTGGATCGGCAAGTCCACAGGTGTGCGCTTCGCCTTCCCGCACAGCATTGCTGGCGAGGACGGCAAGCCTGTGCAGGACGGCAAACTGTATGTGTTCACTACCCGGGCAGACACCATCATGGGTGTGACTTTCTGCGCTGTCGCCGCAGAACACCCGTTGGCTGCTCTGGCGGCTGAAAACAATCCTGAACTTCAGGCCTTCATCGCAGAATGCAAGGCAGGTGGCGTGGCCGAGGCCGACATGGCCACCATGGAAAAGAGAGGCATGCCCACCGGCCTGAAAGTGACCCATCCACTGACAGGTGAAGAAGTGCCTGTCTGGGTGGGCAACTATGTGCTGATGAGCTATGGCGATGGCGCCGTGATGGGCGTGCCGGCACATGATGAACGCGACTTTGCATTCGCCCTGAAATACGGCATTGAAATCAAACAGGTTGTGCAGGTTGAAGGCCAGGTGTTCAACAATGCCCAGTGGGCAGAATGGTATGCCGACAAGGAACGTGGCACCTGCGTGGCCAGCGGCCCGCTCGATGGCCTGAATTACACCCAGGCCGTGGACAAGGTGGCCGAGCTGCTGGCCGCAAAAGGACTGGGCGAAAAACGCATCCAGTTCCGCCTGCGCGACTGGGGTATTTCCCGCCAGCGTTACTGGGGCACACCAATCCCCATCATCTACTGCGATACCTGTGGCGACGTGCCCGTGCCTGAAGCAGACCTGCCCGTGGTATTGCCTGAAGACCTGGTGCCGGACGGCAGTGGCAACCCGCTGGCCAAAAGCGCAGCATTTTATGAA